>JAFAWC010000165.1 GCA_019242135.1 Mycobacteriaceae bacterium
GAGCAAATGACGCAGAATCCGAATCTCGCCGCGCTGACCGACGCGGGTGTGTCCGTCTGGCTCGACGACCTGTCCCGTGAGCGGCTGCGGACGGGCAATCTGCAGGAACTCATCGACACCAGATGCGTCGTTGGGGTCACCACTAACCCGACGATCTTCCAACAGGCCCTCTCGCACGGCCATGCCTACGACGAGCAGATCGGCGATCTCGCCGCGCGCGGCGCCGATGTGGACGCCGCGATCCGCACGGTCACCACCGACGACGTGCGTGAGGCCTGCGACGTGCTGCGGCCGCAGTGGGAGGCCTCCGACGGGGTGGACGGGCGTGTGTCGATCGAGGTCGATCCGCGGCTCGCCCATGACACCGACAAGACGACCGGCCAGGCAATCGAATTGTGGAAGATCGTCGATCGGCCGAACCTGTTCATCAAGATTCCCGCCACCCGCGCCGGAATACCGGCGATCACCTCCACTCTGGCAGAAGGGATCTCGGTCAACGTCACGTTGATATTCTCCGTCGAACGGCACCGCGAGGTGATGGATGCCTACCTGGCCGGCATCGAAGCGGCCAAACAGGCGGGCCACGACATTTCGAAGATCCACTCTGTCGCCTCGTTCTTCGTCTCGCGCGTCGACACCGAAGTCGACAAACGGCTGGAGAAGATCGGCAGCGACGAGGCGCTGGCACTGCGTGGGCAGGCCGGCGTCGCGAACGCTCGGCTGGCGTACGCCGCCTACCAACAGGTGTTCGTCGGCGGCGAGCGGTATGAGCCACTGAAGGCCGACGGCGCCCGCCTGCAGAGGCCGCTCTGGGCGTCGACCGGCGTCAAGAATCCCGACTACTCCGACACGTTGTACATCACCGAGTTGGTCGCACCAAACACCGTTAACACGATGCCGGAGAAGACGCTTGCGGCGGTCGCGGATCATGGCGAGATCACCGGCGATACCGTCACCGGCCGGGCCAGTGAGGCCCAGGCGGTCTTTGACCGACTCGAGGGTGTCGGCATTGATGTGTCCGACGTTTTCATCGCGCTGGAGGAGGAAGGCGTCGAAAAATTCGACAAGTCGTGGCAGGAGCTGATGGAGGCCACTCAGGCTCAGCTCGATGCCGCGAAGAAGTGACCGGTACGCACAACGCGGCGGCGCCAACCGCCGTCACTTGGCGCAACCCGCTGCGCGACAAGCGGGATAAGCGCCTGCCTCGCATCGCCGGTCCGTGCGCGGTGGTGATTTTCGGCGTCACCGGCGACCTCGCCCGCAAGAAGTTGATGCCCGCGATCTACGATTTGGCCAGTCGCGGGCTGCTTCCTCCTGCCTTTTCGCTGGTGGGATTTGCAAGGCGCGATTGGACACATGAGGATTTCGGAAACGTCGTGTTGGAGGCGGTCAAGCAGCACTCACGAACCCCTTTCCGTGAGGAGGTCTGGGACCGACTGGCCGAAGGAATTCGGTTTGTGCAGGGCACTTTTGACGATGAGAAAGGGTTTCAGCGGTTGGCTGAAACGCTCGAGAAGCTCGATGCCGAACGCGGTACCGGCGGCAATCACGCCTTCTACCTTGCGATTCCGCCGAACGCCTTCCCGGTCGTTTGCGAACAGCTGTGCCAATCGGGTCTAGCCCGTCAGCAGCCGGGCCGGTGGAGCCGGGTGGTCATCGAGAAGCCCTTCGGTCACGACCTCGACAGTGCCCGTGAGCTCAACGCCGTTGTCAACAGCGTTTTCCCCGAGGACACGGTTTTTCGAATCGACCACTACCTCGGCAAGGAAACCGTTCAGAACATCCTCGCGTTGCGATTTGCCAACGAGTTGTACGAGCCGGTGTGGAACGCCCACTACGTCGACCACGTCCAGATCACGATGGCCGAGGACATCGGGCTGGGCGGACGCGCCGGATATTACGACGGTATCGGCGCGGCCCGCGACGTTATCCAGAACCATCTCATGCAGCTGCTGGCCCTGACCGCGATGGAGGAGCCGATCAACTTCCACCCGCACGAGCTCAGAGACGAGAAAGTGAAGGTACTTTCGGCCGTTCGGCTGGCGCAGCCGCTCTCGCAGACAACCTCGCGCGGGCAGTACACCGGCGGCTGGCAGGGCGGTGAAAAGGTGGTCGGACTGCTCGATGAGCAGGGGTTTGCGAAGGACTCGACGACCGAAACCTACGCCGCGATCACACTGGAGGTTGACACCCGCCGGTGGGCCGGGGTGCCGTTCTTCCTGCGCACCGGAAAACGGTTGGGCCGCCGGGTCACCGAAGTCGCCCTGGTCTTCAAAAGGGCGCCGCACCTGCCGTTCGACCAAACGATGACCGCAGAACTCGGCCAGAACGCACTGGTGATCCGGATACAACCCGACGAGGGTGTCACGCTGCGCTTCGGCTCCAAGGTTCCCGGCTCGGCGATGGAAGTGCGAGATGTCAACATGGACTTTTCCTACGGGTTGGCTTTCGCCGAAGACTCACCGGAGGCCTACGAACGGCTGATCCTGGATGTGCTGCTCGGCGAGCCGTCCTTGTTCCCAGACAACCAGGAAGTTGAATTGTCCTGGCGAATCCTTGATCCCGTGCTGGAGTACTGGGCTACACACGGCCGGCCGGACCCCTACACCGCGGGTGGCTGGGGTCCGGAATCCTCATTCGAGATGTTGCGGCGCACGGGGCGCGAATGGCGGCGACCCTGATGAGCGCGTGCGCGAAGAAGAGAAGATCATGATCGTGGACCTGCCCGACACCACCACGAACGACATCAACAAGAAAATCACGTCGCTGCGTGAGGAGGGCGGCGCGATCACACTCGGTCGGGTTCTGACACTGGTGATTATCGCTGACTTCATCGATCGATCCGAGGCCGCGATCACCGCCGCGACGGCGGCCAGTCACGAGCACCCGTGCCGGATCATCGTCGTCGTGCCCGTCGACGACGCGACAGACGACGCCCGGCTCGACGGCCAACTGCGGGTCGGCGGCGATGCGGGTTCCGGAGAGGTCGTCGTGCTGCGTACTTCGGGTCCGCTGGCCGCCCACGCGGATAGCGTGGTCCTGCCCTTGCTGCTGCCGGACACCCCGGTGGTGGCCTGGTGGCCGGGCGTGCCACCGCAGGTCCCGGCACAAGACCCGGTGGGGCAGTTGGCGACTCGCAGGTTGACCGATGCGACGGGCAGCAAAGACCCGTTGGCCTCGATCAAGAGCCGCCTGCAGGGGTACACCCCGGGAGACACCGACTTGGCGTGGAGCCGGATCACGTACTGGCGGGCGCTGTTGACGTCGGCGCTGGACCAACCACCCTACGAGAACCTGGATGCCGCACTGGTGTCCGGACTGAAAGAGGAACCCGCACTTGACGTCCTGGCAGGTTGGCTTGCCAGCCGGATAGACGGCCCCGTTCGGCGTGCGGTCGGTGCGCTGAAAGTCGACCTGGTCCGCAAAAGCGAAACGGTGACTCTGAGCCGGCCGCAGACCGGCTCGACGGCGACGTTGAGCCGGACGGGTCGACCAGGTGGCCGGCTCCCGCTGCCGCGCAGGGAAACCCGTGAGTGCCTTGCCGAAGACCTGCGTCGGCTCGACGCCGACGAGATCTACGAGGAAGCCCTGCGCGGCATCGAGAGGGTGGAGTACGTGTGAGCAAGGTGATCGTCGAAACGTATCCGGACAGCGCGACGTTGGTGGCCGCAGCCGGCGACCGGCTGACGAATGCGATACTGTCCGCGATCGATTCGCGTGGCCGGGCAATGGTCGTGTTGACTGGCGGCGGCACCGGCATCGGCATGCTGAGCCACATTGCCGAGCACGGCGAGCGGATCGATTGGTCCAAAGTCCATCTGTTCTGGGGTGATGAGCGCTTCGTTCCCGCCGACGATGATGACCGCAACGAAAAGCAGGCGACCGCAGCGCTGCTCGGCCGCATCACGATCCCGACTGAGAATGTGCACGCGATGGCGCCCAGTGACGGCGAGTTCGGCGCCGACATCGCCGCCGCCGCGGCCGGTTACGAGCAAGTGTTGGCTGCGTTCACCCCGCCCGGCGAGCCCGCGCCTGATTTCGACGTCCACCTTTTGGGTGTGGGCCCCGAGGGCCACATCAACTCGCTGTTCCCCCACACCGACGCCGTGCGGGAGACAACGCGTTCGGTTGTCGGCGTGGACGATTCACCAAAACCGCCGCCCCGAAGAATCACCTTGACATTGCCGGCGATTCAGGCTTCCCGCGAAGTGTGGCTGATCGTTTCCGGCGACGCCAAGGCTGACGCGGTAGCCGCTGCTGTCAACGGGGCCGACCCCGACGACGTGCCGGCCGCCGGCGCGGTCGGCCGGGAAGCCACCCTCTGGCTCCTTGACGACGCCGCGGCAGCCAAGCTCGGCGACAGGTGATCCACAGGTCATAATGAAGGCATGGTAGACAAGGGTGGCCCCCGCACGGGGCGGGAGCGAATCAAGACGCTGGCTCAGGCGGCGCTGAACGCCGACCTCACCGTCGAACAGGTCGACCAGGTGTTGAACAACCTCGTCAGTTCGCTGGCCGCCCTGGACAAGTCCATCGAGGGACTTGACGGATCGTTGGAGACGTTCAACAGCAGCCTGACCTACCTCAACGACACTCTCAATCGCATGGAGGGCATCGTCGACCGGGTGGAACGCATCGTCGAGATCGGCGAGGCCGCCGTCGCTCCACTTTCCGCGACCGAATCAGCAGTGCGCCAGGTGGTCAAGACAATCCGCGACCGCACTCACCTTTAAGCGGGCCCGCTCTCAGCCGCTGTTGCGCAGCGCCGAAGCGAGGCCGTTCATGGTCAGCAGAATCCCGCGCTGCACGAGCTCGTCCTCGTCGCCGGAGCGGTACCGGCGCAGCAGTTCTACCTGCAGATGGTTGAGTGGCTCGAGGTAGGGGAACCGGTTGAACACCGAACGGGCCAGCGCCGGATTGTCGGCCAGCAGGTCGGACTGCCCGGTGATCAGTCCGTGCATCGTGATCGTTCGCTCGTGCTCGTCGACGATCTTGTCGAACACGCGGCGGCGCAGCTCCTCGTCAGGAACCAGTTCCGCGTACCTGCCCGCCAGGCCCATATCCGACTTGGCAAGAACCTGAGCCATGTTCGACAACACGGTGCGGAAAAACGGCCACCGCCCGTAGAGGTCCTGCAGCACCGCGAGCCGGTCCTCACCGGCGGCGATCCACTGCTGGACCGCGGTTCCGGTGCCGTACCAGCCCGGCAGCATCACGCGCGACTGACTCCACGCGAGCACCCACGGAATCGCGCGCAGATCAGAGATCGAGGTGGTTTGTTTGCGTGATGTCGGACGGCTGCCGATGTTTAGCGCACCGATCTCGCTGACCGGTGTAGACGCCGTGAAGTACTCGACGAACCCCGGCGTGTCATGGACCAGTTCGGCGTACGCACGCTGCGCGAGCCCCGACAGCTCGTCGAGCACCTGGTACGCGGGCTCGGCCGCGTCACCGAGGCCCTCCACGTCCAGCAGTGTCGACTCCAACGTGGCGGCGACCAGGGTCTCGAGGTTACGCCGCGCGATCTGCGGCTCTGCATACTTGGCGGCGATGATCTCCCCCTGCTCGGTGAGCCGCAGAGACCCCGACACCGCACCCGGCGGCTGCGCGAGGATGGCGTCGTAGCTTGGGCCGCCGCCGCGGCCGACGGTCCCGCCGCGACCGTGGAAGAGCCGCAACCGGATGCCGGTCTTGCGCGCCGCTTCGACGAGGTCGAGTTCGGCACGGTACAGCGCCCAGTTGGCAGCCAGGTAGCCACCGTCTTTGTTGGAATCCGAGTAGCCCAGCATCACCTCCTGGCTGTCGCCGTGGGCACGGACCAGCGCCCGGTACGCCGGAAGATCAAGTGCTGCTTCCAGAATCGAAGCTCCGTTTTGCAGGTCGTCGATCGTCTCGAAAAGCGGGACGATTCCCACCGGACAGCGAAGTTCGCCGTCGACGGCGTCCAGGAGTCCGGCCTCCTTCAACAGGACCGCGGCCTCGAGCATGTCGGACACCGACTGGCACATTGAGATGATGTAGTTCGGCACCGCCTGCGGCCCGAACACTCTGCTGGCCCGTGCGGCCGCTTCGACAATGCCGATTTCCTTGCGCGCCAACTCGGAGAGCTGCGCATCCGGACGGGTCAGGGGCCGCCGGCTGGCCAGCTCGGTGGCCAGCAGCTCGACGCGCTCCGGCTCGGACAGCGACACGTAATCGGCGTGTACGCCCGCCCACGCCAACAGCTCCGCGACCACTTCCTCGTGCACGTCGGAGTTCTGCCGCATATCCAGGCCGGACAAATGAAAACCGAAGACCCGCACCGATTCTCGCAGCCGCCCCAACCGGTCGCCTGCGAGCAGTCCACTGCCGTGGGTGCGCAACGATGCGTCGACGACGTCGAGGTCGGCCAGCAACTCGGCGGGTGTCCGATACCGATCGCCGCCCATGTCGAGTTCGGCTGCGGGTTGGCGGTCCAGGATGTCTCGCGCGGTGGCGGTGAGCCGACCATGAACGACCCGAAGCGCGCGCCGATACGGCTCGTCCAGGCGAGCCTGCTCATGGCAGCGGTCGGCCAGCGCGGCGAGCTCGCCGGTCACGGTGACAAGCCGCGCCGACATCGACAACTCTTGCTGCAACGCGGTCAATTCGGCGAAGTAATGGCCGAATGCCGTGTACGCCGCACCGTCGGTGGCCAGCCGCACCACATCGGCGGTCACGTTGGGATTGCCGTCGCGGTCGCCGCCGATCCACGACCCGGGTCGCAGGATGGGCTCCTCAAGGACGTGCGCATCTGGCCAGCGGGCCTGCAAGGCGTCCCGGACTTCCGCGTTGACCTGCGGTATCACCTCGAAAAAGGCGGCATGGTAATACCGCAAGCCGACTTCGATCTCGTCCTGGATCTTCAGTCGCTGCAAGCGGATCAGCGCGGTCTGCCAGAGCGTGAGGACCTGGCGGCGCAGCTCGCATTCGATGTCGCGGCCGTCGGGCGTTTCGGAGTGACCGTGCAGGCGAAGCCGCATCAGCTCGGTGATGCGGTGTTGGGTATCGAAAATGGTGCGGCGCCGGGT
>JAFAWC010000371.1 GCA_019242135.1 Mycobacteriaceae bacterium
CGCGGGGAGTCGTGGTACGGCGGCCAGCTCGCCGATGAGGTGTTGCGTTCGGCGTCGGCGGCGTTGCGGTCATGCCAGGTGAACGCGCCGCAGGCGTCGCCGTCGCTGACCACCGATCAGCCCGGCAGGCTGGCTGCGGTGATCAGCGTCGGTGGCGCCGCGCCCTTGATTCTGCATCAGTATCTCGTCTCACACCCGCAGAGCGGTTCGGTCGTCGAGCTGGCGATGTGGGCGTCCTCCCCGCCGGCGGAGTCGTGGCCGGTGATTTCCGATGGCCAGGTGCTCGACGCGCTGTTGGCGCCGCTATGCACCGCCTATCTGGCCTCGTGCCGGTGACCCGGTGCCCGCGGTCGCGCCGGTAAAGTTGGTGCGGCGATCAAAGCCAGTCCTCACCGGCAGCAAGGAGCAGTGCGTGGCGCGAGTTGTGGTCAACGTCATGCCGAAGGCCGAAATCCTCGACCCGCAGGGTCAGGCGATCGTCGGCGCGCTGAATCGGCTGGGCCACGCGGGCGTCTCAGATGTGCGGCAGGGCAAGCGGTTTGAGTTAGACGTAGACGACACGGTTGACGACGCGACAGTCGCCGAAATTGCCGAGGCGCTGCTGGCCAACACGGTGATCGAGGACTGGACCGTGACGAGGGAGCCGTCGTGACCGTGCGTCAAGCGAGGGTCGGCGTGATCACGTTTCCCGGCACGCTCGACGACGTCGACGCCGCGAGAGCGGCGCGGCGGGCCGGTGCGGAAGCGGTCATGCTCTGGCATGCCGACGCCGACCTCAAGGGTGTGGACGCGGTGATCGTGCCCGGTGGGTTCTCGTACGGCGACTACCTTCGCGCGGGCGCCATCGCGCGGTTTGCGCCGGTGATGGGCGAGGTGATCGCGGCAGCGGCCCGGGGGCTGCCAGTTTTGGGGATCTGCAACGGTTTCCAGGTGCTGTGCGAGGCCGGCCTGCTGCCTGGCGCGCTGACCCGCAACGCCGGGTTGCACTTCGTATGCCGCGATCTGTGGCTGCACGTGGCGACGACGGCGACGGCGTGGACGTCGCGTTACGGGGACGGTGCCGATCTGCTGGTGCCGCTGAAGTCGGGGGAGGGCCGCTACGTGGCCAGCGAGGCGGTGCTCGACAAGCTCGAGGCCGAGGACCGGGTGGTGTTCCGCTACCGCGACAACCCGAACGGCTCGATGCGCGACATCGCGGGCATCTGCTCGGCCAACCGGCGCGTGGTCGGATTGATGCCGCACCCCGAGCATGCCACCGAGCCGCTCACGGGCCCTTCCGATGACGGGCTGGGGCTGTTCTATTCGGCGCTGGACTCGGTTCTGGCCGCGTAACGACGCGTAACCACGCGTAACGTCGGGGTCAGCGCGCGCCGAGCGCGACCGACGCCTCGGCGGTGTAGACCAAAAAGGTCAGCGTCTCCTGCAGGTAAAGCTCGACGGTCTCGGCGTCGTGGCTGGTGTATCCGATCGACACGTCCGTGCCCAGTTGCAGGTCGAAATCCCCTCCCCGAGTGGTCAACACGAACGCGCCGTCGATCGCGGGTGCCCAGATGATATCGCCGTCGACGAGTCGGTTGAGGTGCTCACGGATCGGATAGCCGTGGTCGGAGGTTTCGCTGACCGCGGTGTACACATCGGCCGACAACAGCACCGAGTAAGGCCCGTCGACACCGGCGAGGCGCAGCGCCGACAGTGCCCGGCTGATCACGTCGGGCAGCTGTCGGGCATCCTCGGGCAGCGGCAGGACCGGGTTGGAACTTGCTTGACGGATTCCCTCAATGCCCGCGGCTTGATATCCCTCGAAGATGGCGCGATCCTCCACGAACGCAAGTTTTTTGGCAGCCTCCTTGACGGGGTCCCAGTCGGAGTCCTGCGAGCCACGTTCGACGTCGTCGATCTCTGAGCGGCGAAGTTTGAAGGGGACACGAAGCCGCACAAGCGGTCTGCTCTCCCGCAGGTGGGCCACGACGCCGTCGGTGGGCGGCGCGACATCGCGAAGATGACCGGTGCTCACCGCCGCCGTGACCGGGCCGCCCGGATCGCTCACCTCGACGACCCGGCGGCCCGCGATGTTGCGTTTGAACGTTCGGGCCGCCTCCAATTCGATTTCCGCCCAAGCGGGCTCGGTGATCGGCGCTAGGTCGCGATAGAGGTTGTTCATCAGCGTTTTCCTTTCAGGCTGCCGATGGCCAGTGAGCCGTCCGGGCGTCCCACAGGTGAGGAGCCAGGCGCCGACTGCGCCGTCTGGTCCGGCAGCGGTGGGGGGTCGTCGAGGATGTCGAGCACCGGGCTGAAGAACAACCCGCCGGTTTTCGCGGTCGAAAAGTCGAGGATGCGGTCGGTGGTGCCGGGCGGATCACCCAGAAACATGTTGCGCAGCATCGTCTCGGTGACCTCGGGCGTCGCGGCGTATCCGATGAAATACGTCCCGAATTCCGCCTTCCCGACTTCCCCGAATGGCATGTTGTGGCGGACGATCTTGCGCTCGCGGCCCTCCTCGTCGGTGATCACGTTGAGCGCGATGTGTGAGTTGGGCGGTTTTTCAGCGTCGTCGAACTCGATGTCGTCGAGTTTGGTGCGCCCGATCACCCGTTCCTGCTCGGTGACGGACAACGAATTCCATGCCGCCATGTCGTGGATGTACTTCTGCACGATCACGTAGCTGCCGCCGGCGAAGTCGGGGTCTTCCTCGCCGATCCGCACCGCCGCCTCGGCCAGCGGACCGTCGGGGTTCTCGGTGCCGTCGACGAAGCCCAGCAGGTCGCGGTTGTCGAAGAAGCGGAAGCCGTGCACCTCGTCGGCGACGGTGAGCGCGCCGTCCATTGCGTCGAGGATCCGGCCGGCGAGCTCGAAGCAGACGTCCATGGCCTCGGCCCGGATGTGGAACAGCAGATCGCCGGCAGTGGCGGGCGCGAGGTGCCGAGGACCGCGCAACTCCTCGAACGGGTGCAACGCCGCGGGACGCGGCCCCGCGAACAACCGGTCCCAGGCCTTCGAGCCGATCGAGGTGACCATCGACAACCGCTTGGCCGGGTCACGGAAACCGACCGCCCGTACCAGTCCGGAAAGGTCGGGCAGCGCGTCGTGGACGGCGGCCTCGCCGCCCTCGTCGATGGTGGCCACCAGGAAAATGGCCGCGGGCGTCAACGGCGCCAGGACGGACTGCGGACGCTGCGGCTCGGCCGACTGCACAGACACAGACCCTATCTGGCATCGCCACGGGGACGGCAGCAAGGATGGGCAACATGTCGCAGGCAACCGCGAAAGGCTTGTGTGAGTTCATCGACGCGTCGCCGTCGCCGTACCACGTCTGCGCGACCGTGGCGCAGCGGCTCGCGCTGGCCGGCTACACCGAGGTGGACGAGAGCCAACGATGGCAGGCCGACGGTCGGTATTTCACGGTGCGCGCCGGGTCGATCGTGGCGTGGAACTCCGCCGGCCCGCCGGGCCGCCCGTTCCGTGTCGTCGGCGGCCACACCGACAGCCCCAACCTGCGGGTCAAGCAGCGACCCGACCGCTTCGTCAGCGGATGGCAGGTCGTTGCGCTGCAACCGTACGGTGGCGCGTGGCTGAACTCGTGGCTGGATCGCGACCTGGGCATCAGCGGCCGGCTGTCGGTGCTGCGCGCCGGGGTCGCGACGCCGCACCTGATCCGTATCGACGAGCCCGTGCTGCGGGTGCCGCAGCTGGCCATTCACCTGGCCGACGACCGCCAGGCGGTGAAGCTGGATCCGCAACGGCACGTGAACGCCGTGTGGGGCGTGGGCAGCGGTGCCCGGTCGTTTCTGGCCTACGTCGCCGAGCGGGCCGGCGTCGATGTCGGCGACGTGCTCGGCGCCGATCTGATGACCCACGATGTGCAGCCGTCGGCGGTGCTAGGGGTAGACGGTGACCTCGTCGGTGCGCCGCGGCTGGATAACCAGGCGACCTGCTACGCGGGTGTGGAGGCGTTCGTTGCCGCCGAAGCAGGTGACCACCTGCCGGTGCTCGCGCTGTTCGACCACGAGGAGGTCGGGTCGACATCCGATCACGGCGCGCAGTCGAATCTGCTGCCGACCGTTCTCGAGCGGATCGTGTTGGCTGACGGGGGAAGTCGCGAAGACTACCTGCGCCGGCTGCCGGGATCGGTGCTGGCCTCAGGTGACATGGCGCACGCCACGCACCCGAACTACCCGGAGCGTCACGAACCGGGCCACCTGATCGAGGTGAATGGGGGACCGGTGCTGAAAGTCCAGCCGAACCTGCGCTACGCAACCGATGGCCGCTCGGCCGCGGTTTTCGCGCTGGCGTGCGAGCAGGCAGGCGTGCCCCTGCAGCGCTACGAGCACCGGGCCGACTTGCCGTGCGGGTCGACGATCGGGCCGATGACATCGGCGCGTACCGGTATTCCGACGGTCGATGTCGGCGCCGCGCAGCTGGCGATGCATTCCGCGCGCGAACTGATGGGCGCCCGCGACGTGGCGTCGTATTCAGCAGCGCTGCAAGCCTTTCTGTCTCCCGACTAGCTCCGACTAACCGCGCCAGCCCACCCGCCTCGCGTCGATTTCTGCACCAGGGCTGTGATTCGGCGACGATCCGCAGCCCTCCTGCAGATCTCGACGCAACCCAGCACCCCATCAGCCCGTCAACTCGACGCGTGGCAGCCGCGAGCGAACGGGCCACGGACTCTAAGCTGTCTGCGTGACGTCGCCGCTCGCACAGACGCCGCAGGCCGTGCCCGCGCTCGACACGGTCGACCACGCGGCGGCGACGCCCGATCTGCCACAGCCGTACCGCGAGCTGGGCCTCAAGGACGACGAGTACGCCCGGATCCGCGCCATCCTCCACCGCCGCCCCACCGACGCCGAGCTGGCCATGTACTCGGTGATGTGGAGCGAGCACTGCTCCTACAAGTCGTCGAAGGCACACCTGCGCTACTTCGGTGAGACCACCTCCGACGAGATGCGCTCGGGCATGCTGGCGGGTATCGGCGAGAACGCCGGCGTCGTCGACATCGGCGACGGCTGGGCGGTGACCTTCAAGGTCGAGTCCCACAACCACCCCTCCTACGTCGAGCCCTACCAGGGCGCGGCCACCGGGGTGGGCGGCATCGTGCGCGACATCATGGCGATGGGGGCGCGTCCCGTCGCGGTGATGGACCAGCTGCGGTTCGGCACCGCCGACGCCCCCGACACCCGCCGCGTTGTCGACGGGGTGGTGCGCGGCATCGGCGGATACGGCAACTCGCTGGGGCTTCCGAACATCGGCGGCGAGACCGTGTTCGACGCGTCCTATGCAGGCAACCCGCTCGTCAACGCGCTGTGCGTCGGAGCGCTGCGCAAAGAGGATCTGCACCTGGCGTTCGCATCCGGCACTGGCAACAAGATCGTCCTGTTCGGCGCGCGCACCGGGTTGGACGGGATCGGCGGGGTCTCGGTGCTGGCGTCGGAGACGTTTGGTTCGGATCCGGCGACTTCCGGCCGCAAGAAGCTGCCGTCGGTGCAGGTCGGTGACCCGTTCATGGAAAAGGTGCTCATCGAGTGCTGCCTGGAGCTGTACGCCGAAGGTCTGGTGGTCGGCATCCAAGACCTGGGTGGCGCCGGATTGTCCTGCGCCACCTCCGAACTCGCGTCGGCCGGCGACGGGGGCATGGCCATCGAGCTGGAGAAGGTGCCGCTGCGTACCGCGAACATGAGCCCCGCCGAGGTGCTCGCCAGCGAGTCGCAGGAACGCATGTGCGCCGTGGTCAAGCCCGAAAACGTCGACCCGTTCCTGGCGGTGTGCCGCAAGTGGGACGTGCTCGCAACGGTGATCGGCGAGGTAACCAACGGTGACCGGCTGCACATCACCTGGCACGGCGAGACTGTGGTCGATGTTCCGCCACGCACGGTCGCCCACGAAGGCCCCGTCTACCACCGCCCGGTGGCGCGCCCTGTCACCCAGGACGCGCTGACCGCCGACACGTCCGCCCGACTGCCACGGCCCGGCACGGGCCCTGAGCTGCGCGCCACTTTGCTTGCGCTGCTTGCGAGCCCACACCTGTGCAGCCGGGCATTCATCACCGAGCAGTACGACCGCTACGTTCGCGGCAACACCGTTCTGGCCGAACATGCCGACGGCGGGGTGCTGCGCATCGACGAACGGACCGGACGCGGCATCGCGGTGTCCACCGATGCGAACGGGCGCTACACCCAGCTCGACCCCTTTGCCGGCGCGCAACTCGCCCTGGCCGAGGCGTACCGCAACGTCGCGGTCACCGGCGCGACTCCGGTGGCGGTGACCAACTGCCTGAACTTCGGGTCGCCTGAGGATCCGGGCGTGATGTGGCAGTTCTCGCAAGCGGTCCGGGGACTGGCCGACGGCTGTGCTGTCCTGGGTATCCCAGTCACCGGCGGCAACGTCAGCTTCTACAACCAGACCGGCTCCACCGCGATTTTGCCCACTCCGGTCGTCGGCGTACTGGGCGTGATCGATGATGTTGCGCGGCGCATTGCGACCGACTTCGGCACCGAGCCGGGTGAGGTGCTGATGCTGCTGGGCGACACGCGCGACGAGTTCGACGGGTCCGTCTGGGCCCAGGTGACCGCCGACCATCTCGGCGGCCGGCCGCCGGCCGTTGACCTGCGTCGGGAGCGGCTGCTGGCCGATGTGCTCACCGCCGCATGCCGTGACGGGCTGCTGTCGGCCGCCCACGACCTGTCCGAGGGCGGATTCATCCAGGCGGTCGTCGAGTCCGCGCTGGCCGGCGAAACCGGTTGCCGCATCGTGATTCCCGCCGACTTCGACTCCGGCAACGGCCCTTTCACGTTCCTGTTCTCCGAATCCGCCGGGCGTGTGCTGGTTGCGGTTCCACGCAGCGAGGAAAGCCGGTTCCAGGCGCTGTGCGAGGCGCGGGGTCTGCCTGCCACCCGAGTCGGTGTCGTTGATCCCGACAGCGACTCGGTCGAGGTGCAGGGCCAGTTCACGGTGTCGCTCGACGAGCTTCGCGCGACGTACGAGGGCGCGCTGCCTAAGTTGTTCGGTTAGGCGTCGGCGGTGGAGACCGTGGATAACGCGGAGAACGCGGAGAACGTGCAGACCGCCACGAACACCGTCCCCAAACCGGCGACGCCGGCGGCTCCCGCCGACGACGAACCGCCCGAACACGCCGAATCGCCCGAACACCCCGAATCGCCCGAACCGCCCGAACACCCCGAACGGCCCGAACGGCCGGAACCGCCCGACCGACACCCGCTGCTGGTCTGGGCGTGGGGCCTGGTCCGGCTGGACTTCGTTGGCGTCGCGGTCGGCGCACTGTTCTTCTGCCTGTCGCTGACACCGTCCCTGCTGCCGCGCACCTGGGTCTTCCAGGGCGTGATCGGCGGAATCAACGCGGCGATCGGCTATGGGATCGGCGTGGTGATCGGCACGCTGGTAGGGCGCACGCTGCTGCGGCGCCGCAGCTGGTGGCCGCAGGCGCCGCGGGTGGTGTACGGGCTCAACGCGGCCACGGTGGCCGCGTCGGTGTCGGCGTGCGTGCTGATGGTGATCCCCGCCGCGGCGTGGCAGCGCCAAGTGTCCGAACTGATGGGCACCGAGGGACCGTCGACGCCGCGCTACATGCGTACGCTGCTCGTCGCGGTCCTTGTCGGCGGTGCGCTGGTCGGGGTGGCGCGCGTCCTACTCGACGCCATTAAGGCGCTGGCCCGGTACTTGATCAGACGATGGCACGTCAACGACGAGGTCGCACTGTTTATCGGGACCGCGATCGTCGCCGTGCTGGTCATCACACTGGTAAACGGTGTACTGATCCGCGGCTTCATCGCCGGCGCGAGCGCGGTGTTCCAGCCACAGAACGCCAGCACCCGGCAGGGCATCACCCAGCCGACACAGT
>JAFAWC010000011.1 GCA_019242135.1 Mycobacteriaceae bacterium
TCGCGGGAGCCGTTCCGCGCCACCCCGCCACCCGAACAACCCGACGAGCCGGCGCCCCCTGCGGAGGTCGTCCCGCCGGAAGAGCAGGAATCCGGGCCCGCCGCCGCGGCACCGGCCGAGGAGAGCACCGGCGGCCGCTTCGTCGGCGGCACCTGGCAAGGCGGCCATCGCAGCACCGAAACGAAACGCCGCGGCGTGAGCATCGGCGTGATCGTCGCGCTGGTCGCGGTCGTGGTGGTGGTCGGCGCAATCGTCCTGTGGCGACTCATCGGGGCCACGCTGTCACACCGCTCCGGCGCCGCGGCCGCCACGTGTTCGGGTAGCGACGTGCCGGTGGCCGTGCTCGCCGACCCGTCGATCTCCGGCACGATCACTGAATTTGCCGACCGTTACAACAAGTCGGCAGGTCCGATCGGGGACCGGTGCGTCAAGGTCGGCGTCCAGGCGGCCGAGACCGGTGATGTGATCAACGCGTTCGCCGGCACCTGGCCCGCAGCTCTCGGGCAGCGGCCGGCGCTGTGGATCCCGGCAAGCACGGTCTCGACGTCGCGGCTGCAGGCCGCGGCCGGCCCGAAAATCGTCACTGACAGCCGGTCGCTGGCCACGACGCCTGTGGTGGTGGCTATCAAGCCGCAGCTCAAAACCGCGTTGGCGGACCAGAACTGGGGAACGCTTCCCGCGCTTCAGACCAATCCCACGTCGCTTGAGGCTAAGAACATGGCGGGCTGGGGATCGCTGCGGCTGGCGCTGCCCTCCAGCGGCGCCGCCGACGCCAGCTATCTGGCGGCCCAGGCGGTGGCGGCGGCGTCGGTGCCCCCCAATACCCCGGCGACCGACGGCGTCGGCGCCGTCAACACGCTGATCGCGGGCCAGCCGAAGCTGCCCAATCCCAGCCTGTCGGCGGCCATGGATGCGCTGCTGGCCGGCGGCGACCCCGCCGCATCGCCGGTGCACGCGGTTGTCATCACCGAACAGCAGCTCTACCAACGGGCTTCGAAGATGTCCGACGCGAAGAACGCCGTCGCCTCCTGGCTGCCGCCGGGACCCGCCGCGATCGCCGACTACCCGATGGCATCTCTGTCCGGCGACTGGCTGTCCGAGGAGCAGGTCACCGCAGCCAGCGAGTTCAAGAAATTTGTGCAAAAGCCCGAACAGCAGGCGGAATTGGCGAAGGAGGGGTTCCGCACTCAAGGCGCGGCGCCGCCCACTAGCGACGTGACGAGTTTCTCGCCCTTGTCCACCACCTTGTCGATGGGCGACCAGGCAGCCCAGGTGACCCTCGCCGACGCGGTCACCGCACCGGCCACCGGGCAGGCCGTCACCATCATGCTCGACCAGTCGATGCCCAACCAGGACGGCACCAAGACCCGGCTGGCGAACGTCATTGCCGCGCTTAAGACAAAGCTTGCCGTGTTGCCGCCGAACGCGGTGGTCGGTCTGTGGACGTTCGACGGTGTCGAAGGCCGCAGCGAAGTGGCGAGCGGGCCGATATCCGATCAGCTCACCGGCCAGCCGCGCTCGGCGGTGCTGACGGCGGCGCTGGACAAGCAGTACTCCTCGAACGGCGGGGCCGTGTCGTTCACCACGCTGCGGATGATCTACGACGGCGCGCTGGCCGGTTTCCGTCCCGGCATGAAGAACTCCGTGCTGGTGATCACCTCCGGCCCGCACACCGACAAGAGCATGGACGGTGCCGCCCTGCGCGACTACGTCCACAAGACGTTCGACCCCGCGCGCCCGGTGGCGATCAACGTGATCGACTTCGGTTCCGATCCGGACCGGTCCGCGTGGGAATCCGCCGCGCAGGCCTCGGGCGGCAGCTACCAGAACTTGGCGACCTCCGATTCTCCGGACTTGACCACGGCGGTCGGAACGTTCCTGGGCTGACGAACCAAAACATCTGGCCCACAGAAGATCTACAGGCGCAGTTCATGCTGCCGTAAGGTCTGCGCAATAGCATCGAATCGTGTCGAGTGGGGTCGATCGACGCGCGCTGATGAAGGCCATCGCGGTCGGGGTGCTGGCGGCGGCCAGCCGCCCGCCGACAGCATTCGCGTACCCAGCGGGCCGAGCCGGCCGGGTGCCCCCACCGTCCGGGGTGCTCACCCGCCTGCCCGGCGACGGGAACTTGTTGGCGCTCACCGTCGATGACGGCGCGAGCGTCGAGGTGGTCTCGGCTTTCGCCACGTTCTGTCGCGACAGCGGTACCCGGCTCACGTTCTTTGTCAACGGCGCGAACTCGTCCTGGTCGGTCAACGCGCCGCAGCTGCGGCCGATGGTCGAGTCGGGGCAGATCCAGATGGGCAACCACACCTGGTCGCACCCCTACATCACGAAGATCACTACGGCCGCGCTCACCGATCAGATCCAGCGCAACAAAACCTTCCTGCAGAACACGTACGGGGTCGATGGCACTCCGTTCTTCCGCCCGCCGTACGGGGTGCACAACGACGCGACTGACAAGATCGTGGCCGACCTCGGCTACCCCACCATCACCATGTGGAGCACGACCATCGGGGATTCGAACGTGGAGAACGAACAGCAGCTGCTCGGCGCGGCCCAGCAGGCGTTCCTGGGACAGCAGATCGTGCTCGCGCACGCCAACCGGCCGACGATCACGCACACCTATCCGCAGTTGCTCGATATCATCGCGAGCCGCAACCTGCAGACCGTGACCCTCAACGACGTCTTCGGTTGATCGCCGGCATCGTCACTCCCACGCACCTACCTAGCCGAACGCCTCCACCGGCGGGCATGAACACATCAGGTTGCGGTCGCCGTAGGCGCCGTCGATGCGGCGCACCGGCGGCCACACCTTCGGGCGGAAACCGCGTCCCAGGGGGTAGGCCGCCTGCTCGCGGGTGTAGGGATGTTCCCACTTCTCCGCGATCAGACACGACGCGGTGTGCGGCGCACCACGTAACGGGTTGTCGTCTACCGGCCACGCCCCAGAGGCAACCTTGTCGATCTCGCCGCGGATCGCGATCATCGCAGCACAGAACGAATCGAGCTCGGCGAGGCTTTCGCTCTCCGTCGGTTCGACCATCAATGTGCCGGCCACCGGGAAGCTCATGGTGGGCGCATGGAACCCGAAGTCTGCCAGGCGCTTTGCCACATCGTCGACTGTCACGCCGGTGGCCTTGGTGATGGCGCGCAGGTCGAGGATGCACTCGTGGGCCACCATGCCGTTCTCGCCGGTGTAGAGCACCGGGTAGTACTCGTCGAGGCGGCGGGCGATGTAGTTGGCCGACGCGATGGCGGTCAGCGACGCCGCGCGCAGCCCCGCCGCGCCCATCATGCGGATGTATGCCCACGTGATCGGCAGGATCGACGCCGAGCCGTACGGGGCTGACGACACGGGCGGTGCGTCCGAAAGCTCGTCGGCCAGTGGGTGTCCGGGCAGAAACGGCCGAAGATGCTCGCCGACTGCGACCGGGCCGACCCCCGGGCCGCCGCCGCCGTGCGGGATGCAGAACGTCTTGTGAAGGTTCAGATGGCTGACGTCGCCGCCGAACCGGCCGGGCCGTGCCAGGCCGATCAGCGCATTCAGATTGGCGCCGTCGATGTAGACCTGGCCGCCCGCGTCATGCACCGCGGCGCAGACGTTGGCGACATCGTGCTCGTAGACGCCATGGGTTGACGGATACGTGATCATCAACGCCGCGAGGTTGTCGCGGTGCTCGGCGACCTTGACCCGCAGGTCGTCGAGGTCGACGTCGCCGTTCTGGCGGCACGCCACGACGACCACCCGCATCCCGGCAAGCGCCGCCGACGCCGCATTGGTGCCGTGGGCACTTGACGGTATCAAGCAGATGTCGCGGTACGGTTCGCCACGCGCGGCGTGATAGGCGTGGATGGCCAGCAGCCCGGCGTACTCGCCCTGCGAACCGGCGTTCGGTTGCAGCGACACGGCGTCATATCCCGTCATCTGCGCCAGCCATGCCTCCAGATCAGCGATGATCTTTCGCAGCCCCGGCGTGTCCGATTCGGGCGCGAACGGGTGCTGGCGCGCGAACTCCGGCCAGGTGATCGGTTCCATCTCGGCCGCGGCGTTGAGCTTCATCGTGCACGACCCGAGCGGGATCATGCTGCGGTCAAGGGCGATGTCCTTATCTCCCAGCTCGCGCAGGTAGCGCATCATCTCGGTTTCCGTGCGATACCGCGTGAACGCCGGATGTGTCAGGAATTCACTTGTCCGCGAGGCGATGTCCGGTCCGTCGAATTCCGCGTCCACAGGTGCGGCGCGAAATGCCTCGAGCACGTGACCGACGATGACGTCAGTGGTCGCCTCGTCGCATGACACCGATATGTGATCGTCGTCGACCATCCAGACATTGATGCCGCGAGCCTTCGCCCGGTCCTGCACCTCCCCCGCGCGGCCGGGGACCCGGGCCAGCACGGTGTCGAAGAAGGACGGGTGAACCACCTCGACGTCGGCCGCCGACAGACCGGCGGCCAACGCGCGGGCGTGACCGTGCACGCGCCGTGCGATGGCGGTCAACCCCTCGGCGCCGTGATAGCTCGCATACATGGCGGCGACCACTGCGAGCAGCACCTGGGCGGTGCAGATGTTGCTGGTCGCCTTGTCGCGACGGATGTGCTGCTCGCGGGTCTGCAACGACAGCCGGTAGGCCGGCGACTCGTCGGCGTCGAGGGACACCCCGACCAGCCGGCCGGGCAGCTGACGGGCGTGGGGGGTGCGCACCGCCAGGTAGCCGGCGTGGGGCCCGCCGAAACCCATTGGCACACCGAAGCGTTGGGCGCTGCCGAATGCGACGTCGGCCCCCACCTCACCGGGCGTGGTGATCAACGTCAGCGCCAGGAGGTCGGCGCCGACCCCGACCAGTGCGCCGCGCTCGTGCGCCGCCGCGACCAAGGACGACCAGTCGACCACTGCGCCGCTGGCCCCGGGCAGCTGGGCGATCACCCCGAAGAATTCGCCGTCGGGCAACCCGTCGCGCAGATCGGCGGTGACGATCTCGACGCCCAGCGGCTTCGCGCGGGTGGCCAGCACCGCGGCGGTCTGTCGGTACAGGTCGGCGTCGACGGCCAGCCGGTTGGATCGGCCGCGTGTGGCGCGGTGCATCAGCGTCATCGCCTCCGCCGCGGCAGTGCCTTCGTCGAGCATCGACGCGTTGGCGATCTCCAGGCCCGTGAGATCGGCGACCATCGTCTGAAAGTTCAGCAACGCTTCCAGCCGGCCCTGGCTGATCTCGGGCTGATAAGGCGTGTACGCGGTGTAGAAGGCCGGGTTCTCGATGATGTTGCGCCGCAATACCGCCGGTGTGAGGGTGTCGTAGTAGCCCTGCCCGATCATCGACACGGCCACGGTGTTGGTGTCGGCGAGTCGGCGTAGCTCGGTCAGTGCGTCCTCTTCGCTGCATGCGGGCGGCAACACATCCAGGCCCGGTGCCACGCCGGCCTGCACCGGTTCGAAGATCTTCACCGGCACAGCCGAGGCCGCGAGTCCGTCGAGCGAGCCGGCACCGATGACGGTGAGCATCGTTGCGATGTCGTCGGCGCTTGGTCCGATGTGGCGGTCAGCGAACGTTGAACGATTGATCACGGCGAAGGCTCCTGACGGCAGAGGACGGTCGGCCCTCTCCCTCTGTCTTCACCCTGCGCCGGGCGCCTGAGAGATTCGGCTCGCGCCTTTCCCCATCGGCGGGTGACGACCGGCCGTCACCACTTTCCAGAGGCATCATGTCCCTGCGCGGTCCGGGTGCCTGAGAGGTTGGCGGAGAGGTGTTGCTCCTTCGGCGTCCGTGACTGGCAATCACGGAACTCTCCCGCTGCCGGGGTGATGCGGTGCCGAGTTTACTCGGTCCCCGCGACGTCCCTGCGACCCTGCGAGATCAGCCGATCTTGCGGTCGCGGTGCTTGCGCCGGGTGGCCAGCTCGTCTTCTGGTGAGGCGATCGATTCGCCGCCGTCAGCGCGCTCTCCGGGGAAGTCCGCGATTGCGCCGGTGAGTTCGCGCATCGCGCCGCTGACCGCGATTCCGAACACGCCCTGACCGCCCTGCAACAGGTCCACGACCTCTTCTGCCGAGGTGCATTCGTACACCGTGGTGCCGTCGGAGAACAAAGTTATGTTGGCCAGGTCTTGCACGCCGCGCTGGCGCAGGTGCTCCACCGCGACCCGGATGTTCTGCAGCGAGATACCCGTGTCGAGCAGCCGCTTGACGATTTTGAGGACCAGGATGTCTTTAAACGAGTACAGCCGCTGGCTGCCTGAGCCTGCCGCGCCGCGTATCGACGGCACCACCAGTGAGGTCCTGGCCCAGTAGTCCAGCTGGCGGTACGTGATCCCCGCAATCTGACACGCGCTGGGACCCCGGTAGCCGACGAGCTCGTCGGGTATCGAGTCGTCCGGGAAAAGACCGGGCTGCACCGGCTCACTCGGCGCCGCGTCGCGACGCGTGGCGGTAGGGTCGCTCGCGGTTAGGTCCAGTTGTTCTTGATGTGGATGGTCATCCACCGTGCTACCTCCCGCCTGTGGCGTTGGCTACCGACTGACCATCGTTCGCGTTAACGGCTCGAGTTGCTCGAGCATACGCGCCGGGCGGGCCTCTGCGCCTGTCGTTACGACCAAAATTATGGCCGCTGCGGGGACCGGTCGACGTGACCCGCTCCCGCGTGTCGGAGCGACTCCGGCAAGTTGAGACGCATCCGTGATATGTATTGCCCGTCAGGTTGCCTTGAAATCATCTGGCGAGACGGAATCCAAGAACTCCTTGAACTTCTCTACTTCCTCCTCGCGAACCGCGCCCGCCGTCTCGTCGTCATTCTCGTCGGGGATGAGCAGGCCCGCCTCGGCCAGCACCGCTTCTTCGACGTAGATCGGCACGCCGACCCTGAGCGCGATGGCAACGGAGTCCGAGGGCCGTGCCGACACCTTGATGTTGCGGTCGAAGATCAGGTCGGCGTAGAACGTGCCTTCCTGCAGATCGACGATCCGCACCTCCTTGAGTGAATGCCCAAGCGCGGCAATGACATCTCGGATCAGGTCGTGCGTCAGCGGGCGCGCCGGCTCCACGCCCTGCTGCTCGAGCGCAATCGCCGCGGCCTCGGATTGGCCGATCCAAATGGGCAGGTACCGATCGCCGTTAGCCTCCCGCAGCAGCAAGACCGGCTGGTTCTGCGGCTGCTCGACGCGTATGCCGACGACCCGGACCTCACCCATATGTGTCTGCCCTCCGCGCGTATCTGCGGCCCCGTCCGTACTCGGACCTCGTACGACGAAGCCGTCGGCGTCAGTCTAATCCTCAGCGGTCGAGAACGTCGCGCACAGCCGACTTGACCAAGGCCGTGTGCAGCGTGATGGCCAACGCCGCAACCTCGCGCGCCAGGTCATCTGCGCGATCGCGGGCACCTGTCTTGCCGCCCTTGCCCACCGGCCCGGCGATCTGGGCGATCAGGTCGGACTGCCGGTCAGCCGCCGACCGGAACGCTCTGAGGTGGCGGGGCTCGACACCGAAGTCGGCCAACGCTTTGGCACATTGCAGGATCACCACGTCGTGCTCGTCGAAGAGCCCGGCCCGGCCTGCGATCACGACCCCGGCCTTGGTCAGCGCCGTCAACAACGCCTCGTCCACGCCGGCGCGCTCGAGCAGATCCTCGCGGCTCAGCCTGACCTTCGTGGGTGCGACGGTGGAGGCGGTGGAATCGTCGCTCTCCGCAGCGACGGGCACCAATCGCGGTGCGGCGAAGGCGAACCCGGCCGTCTCGGGAAGTTCTCCGTCCGGCTGGACGTCCAGATGGGCCTTGATCACCTTCAACGGCAGGTAGTGGTCGCGTTGCGCGGTCAGTACGTAGCGCAGCCGGGCACAGTCATACGCGGTGAACCGCCGGTATCCCGAGGCGCTTCGCTGCGGGGTGACCAGCCCTTCTGCCTCAAGAAACCGGATCTTGGAGATCGACACGTCGGGGAACTCGGGGCGCAGCAGTTCGAGCACCGCTCCGATGGACATGCCGGCCAGCGCGGGTGTATCGGGGGCGCTCACCGATCCCCTACCCGGTACCGGTCTCGCCGTCGTCACCCCTGGGGCCGGTCAAAAACACCAGGCGGAACTTGCCGATCTGCACCTCGTCGCCGTTGGCCAACACGGCTGAATCCACCGGCTCCCGGTTGACGTAGGTGCCGTTGAGGCTGCCGACGTCGACCACCTGGAATTCGGCGTTCTCCAGCCGGAACTCGGCGTGCCTGCGGCTGACCGTGACGTCGTCGAGGAAAATGTCACTGTCGGGATGCCGGCCTGCCGAGGTCACCGCCTGGTCGAGCAGGAACCGCGACCCGGCGTTCGGTCCGCGTTTGACGACGAGCAGCGCCGACCCCTGGGGCAGGCCCTCGACGCCCGAGACCGCGCTCTCGGTGCTGGTTTGGGCCGGTGCGTCGAGTTCGTTGAGGAAGTCCGCGCGAAAAACGGAGGTCGTTTCCACGGTGAGATCGTCAGACGCCTGATCGTTGTCCTTGTCGGTCACCCGCTACTCCTCCTGGCTGCTCTGCGGCGTTGGCCGCGGTCTTCCTGCGTTGTACCAAGCCGACCTGCGCCCTGTTCCTAAAACCGTACCCCGCGGCCTTTCGTATGGGGATTGCCCATTTCGTACCAGCCTGCGCGGGGGGGCGCAGGCAAATCCGTCGGTGAACCCTAGCAACCTCCTTACTCGGTGATCGAGTTGCGGTAACCGTCGGCGTCAAGAAGCGCGGCGATCCCGGCCTCGATGGCGGCGGCGTCGGCGGTCAGCTCGACGAGCCAACCGGCTCCGTAGGGTTCGGAATTGACCAATTGCGGGTTACCTTCTAAATCGCCATTGACCGCAACAATTTTCGCCGATACCGGTGCGTACAGATCAGACACCGACTTGGTTGACTCCACCTCGCCGAAGGCCTCGCCTGCGGTCACGTCAGTGCCCACCTCCGGCAGCTGAAGAAACACCACGTCGCCCAGTGACGACTGGGCAAAGTCGGTGATGCCGACCTGCACGGTGTCTGGGCTGGTGCGGCGCACCCACTCATGCTGGGCGGTGTAGCGCAGGTCGGACGGGATTTCGCTCACGGCACTCCTCGGCTGACGGGTCGGTCGTGCGACTGTCGCGCGCTCATTTGACCGGCTGAGCGTATTGGCGCGGTTTCGGTTGCCGCAAGGCGGTGACGTCGACCCGGTCGGATTGTTGCACCGCGATCGTGGCACCGACGCGCTCGACGCTGTCGACCGCGCCGCCCGGAATGTTTACCGCGGCGGCCAGGGTGGGCGGATCCCCAACGGCCAGAATCGAATACGGCGGGGCGAGAGTCTGGCCGTCGACCGACAGCTGCCCCGGACTGCCCACGACCCAGGTATCGACGCCGACTCGCACCGCCGGACCGCCGCGGATCTCCATCGCTTCCGCCCCGGCCGCGCGCAGTTCATTGATGACGTCAATCATGGCCTCGGGCGACACGCTGCCGGCGCTGTCCGCAATCGTCAGTGTCACGCCCGGCCCGGTCGCGGCGACGGTGCCCACCAGGATCGACAACGATGACAGTCGTGCTTGGGCATCGGCGACGGCGGCCTGGTCGCCGGATCCGGAGGCCTTCAGGGCGGTCAGCGTTCGCTGCAGGTCGGCTACCTCTTTATTCAGCGCCGCCTCACGCTGCTGCAACGAGTTCAACAGCGTGACTAGGTCGGCAGGCCGGGCCGATTCCAACGCGTCGCCGGTCTGGGTCCGTCTGACTTGCGTGGCGATCGCGATGCCGAGCACCAGACACAGCACGACCGCTAGCAACCCGAACGCCGTCGGCCGGCGCAGCGACCCGAATCTCATGCGCGGCTGCACATCACCGATTTGTGGCGGTGCGGCGTCGGGTGGCAGCTCGTGGCGGCCGTGATGTGCGGCTTCGGCTTTGTGATCGGTCAAGAAGTCACGCTCCGAACAGCTTGCGCCGCAGGGCGGCGGCGTTCCCGAAGATCCGGATGCCCAGCACCACGATGATCGCCGTGGACAGCTGGGTACCGACGCCAAGTTGATCGCCGAGGTAGACGATCAGTGCGGCCACCAACACGTTGAACACGAACGAAACGACGAAGACCTTGGAATCGAAGATCCGGTCCAGGTACGCGCGCAGGCCGCCGAACACCGCGTCGAGCGCGGCCACCACCGCGATGGGCAGGTACGGCTGCACCACTTCGGGCACGCTGGGATGAAACACCAGCCCCAGCACGACACCGACGACCAGCGCGGCGATACCGATCACTGGTCAACCCCGTTCATCGCTGCTGGTTCCCTCGTCGTGAACACGCTCATCGGCCCCCAATTGGCTTGGCGTATTTAACCTCCCGACCACTCGCCGCCGGCACGGTCAGCGTGTCGCCTTCGCTGACCGTGCCGCCCACACCGTAGGAGGCCTCCAGCAGCCGCATCCGCTGAAAACCGTCGCTGCGCTCGAACGCATCAGCCATCCCGTGCGCTGGACCGATCGCGGTGACGACGTAAGGGCTGCTTATCGGCTGGTTGTCGACCAGGATCGCCCCGCCTGCCTGGCGGATCGTCACATTGGGGCCCACGCGCACGCCGCCGACCGCGATGGCCTCGGCGCCGCTCGCCCATAGCGAATTGACGACCAGCTGCAGATCCCGGTCCAGCACCACCTGCCGGCTGCCGGGGATGCGCTCCTTCGAAACGTCAGACAGGTTGGGCGAGACACCGGGATCCGCCAGGGTCACCGTGAGCCCCGGCCCGGTCAGTTTGGTGGCCGCACCGGCGAAGCCCAACTGGTCCAATCGCTGCAGCAGCTGTTGACCTTCGGCGTTGCCCTCAAGCTCGCTGCGTCGCACGGCGTCCAGCTGACCCGTCAGCTCGCCGCGCTGAGCAGCCAAGGCGTTCGCTGCGGCCTCCGACTCGCGAACGCTGGTTACCAAAACCTGCTGCGTCTCCTTGACTCCCGGGGCGGTCGCCCGGGCCTGTGCGACCGCCGCGGCGAACACCACTGCGAGCAGCAGGGCCGCCGCCGCTTGCCATGCCCACGACGTCCACCGCGCACGATCGGATGGGCCCGCCGCCCGTTGAGCGGCGGCGGCGGCATACCCCGGGTCGAGGTGTTCGGACAGCAACGACCGCAGCAGCGACGGCACCGGATTGAACTGCGGCCGGCCCGCGTCGTGGGCGGACAGACCGGCAGAAGGGTCGTAGCCTCCCAGCGCGCGATCCACGTCACTCATATCGGTTATCGGCCCTGTCACCTCGTCCCCGCGGGCCGGCGGTGCTCCCAGTGCCCCGGGCCGGAACGATTTTCGGCATCCCGCGCAACACCATCACGAACTGCGCCAGGTACAACACGAAGCTCCACAAGTAGAGCGCAAAGCCCCAGATCGCGAATCCCCAGCCGATCGCCAGCACCACCCGGGCCCACTGCCCATTCAACTGGCCCAACAGAATCAGCGGGAAGCCCGACATCAACCCGAACGTCGCGCCCTTGCCGATATAGGTGACCGGCAGCGCGGTCAACCCCCGGCTACGCAAAGCGGGCAGCGTTGCCGCCAAAACGGCGTCGCGGGCGATCAACACGATGACGAACCACCACGGCACAAAGTGCCGCAGCGCCAATGCGATTGGGACGGTGATCATGTAGATCCGGTCGACCGCGGGGTCGAGTAACTCACCCAGTCGCGACGACTGGTTCATCATCCGCGCGATCTTGCCGTCGGCCCAGTCCGACGCGCCCGAGAACATCAGGATCCCCGTCGCCCACCCGTCAGCATGCTCGACCAGCAGAAGCCAGAGGAACACCGGGACCAGCACGAGCCGAACCACGCTGAGCGCGTTGGGCACCGTCAGCACCCGGCCCTGCGGCTCCCGTGTTTGATGTCGCCGGCCCCGCGGCTCCCGTGTTTGATGTCGCCGGCCCTGCGGCTCCGCCATGGCCGAACTTTAGCGGAAAACCCCAGGCAGGCTCAGCGCCGACAGGGTCTCGTCGGCCAGTGGGTTGTCGTGGACCATGTAGGTCCACGTCGACGTCGGCCGCGCGAGCTTCGACAAGTCGAGGCCGGGCTCCTCTTCGAGCACATTGGCCGTCTCGAAGGTCTGCTGCGCCGCCTCGATCGCGTCGGCCGCTAAGGACGCGAACGCATCGACGGCCATCCGGTGGAATTCGTCGAGCGGGTTCTGCCTGCCCAATGCGCGCAGGTGGATGCTTTCACGGATATCGGCCAGATATGCCAGGTGGTCGGCCCACCCGCGGTCGAGGTGATACAGCATGATCAGCCGGCAGATCCGCTCCAGCTCTTCCTCGCTGAGATCCTCCGAAAGCTCGGAGTACCGGTCCGGGGACCGCTGCTCGAGCTCCTCCCGGGCTGTCGGTGTCCGCAACAGCGCGTCGCGACGTTCCACGATGATCGCCCGCTGCTGGGCGATGAGCTGGTTGTAGCGCCACGTGTTGGCATGCACATCGAGCAGCTTGCCCTCGGCCACCCGTTGGGCATGACCGAGCAGGCCCGCCGCCTTGGGGCTGATCACGCGCCCGTCGTCGTCGGTCTCGGTGGGCAGTTTCCCCGGTTCGAGGTTGGCGGTGACCACGTCGTCTTCCCAACTCGAGAAGAACACCGATGACCCGGGATCGCCCTGACGCCCGGCGCGGCCACGCAACTGGTTGTCCAGCCGCTCGGTGTGGTGGCGACCGGTGCCGATGACGTGCAGGCCGCCGAGTTCGGCGACTTCGTCGTGGTCGGCTTCGTCGGATCCGCCCAGCCGGATGTCGGTGCCGCGACCGGCCATCTGCGTCGACACGGTGACCGCGCCGAGCTTGCCCGCCTCGGCGATGATCCGCGCCTCCTCCGCGTCGTTCTTTGCGTTGAGCACGACCGCGGGGACACCCGCCCGGACCAAACGCTCGTGCAGTTCTTCGGATTCCGCGACGTCACGGGTGCCGATCAGCACCGGCTGGCCCGTCTCGTGCACTTCAGCGATGTGTTCGACGGTCGCGTCGTTTTTGGCCGCTGCCGTGATGTAGACCCGGTCGGACTCGTCCTCACGAATGTTGGGCGTGTTCGGCGGGATGGGAGACACGCCCAGCTTGTAGAACTGGCGCAGCTGCTCGCCGGCGGCAAGCGCCGTGCCGGTCATCCCGCATACCGTCGGGTACCGGTTGATCAGCGCCTGCACGGTGATCGTGTCGAGCACTTCACCGGTTTCGGTGGTCTCGATGCCCTCCTTGGCCTCCACTGCAGCCTGCAGCCCGTCGGGCCACCGCTGCAGCTGGGCGATCCGCCCCCGCGAGGCGTTGATCAGGTGCACGGCGTCGTCGCGCACGATGTAGTGCACGTCGCGCTGCAGCAGCACATGTGCGTGCAGGGCCACGTTCACCTCGGTGAGCGTGGTGCCCACGTGCTCCTCCGAATACAGGTCGATGCCACCGAGCTTGGCCTCCACCTTCTGCGCGCCGGTCTCGGTGAGGTGCACATTGTGGCTGTCGGCGTCGGTGTCGTAGTCCTTGCCCGGGGTCAGCTCGCCGACGAGGCGGATGATCTCGAGCTTCGGCGTCTCGCGGTGCGTGGTCCCGGCCAGCACGAGCGGCACCAGCGCCTCGTCGACGAGCACCGAGTCCGCCTCGTCGATCAGCGCGACGTCGGGGTTGGGCGACACCAGGTCGTCCACGTCGGTGATCAGTTGATCGCGCAGCACGTCGAAGCCGACCTCGTTGACCGATGCGTAGGTGACGTCGCACTTGTATGCCGCGCGCCGCTCCTCTGCTGTGGATTCGGCGGCAACCCATCCCACCGTCAAACCCATCGCCTCCAGCAGCGGACCCATCCATTCGGCGTCGCGGCGGGCCAGATAGTCGTTGATGGTGATGACGTGCACGTGCCGGCCCGCCAGCGCATACCCGGCCGCCGCGATAGCGCCGGACAGCGTCTTGCCCTCACCGGTGGCCATCTCCACGACATCGCCCGCCAGCATCCGCAGCGCGCCGAGAAGCTGTACGTCAAACGGTCGCAGCGTGGTGCTCCGTTCGGCCGCCTCGCGGGCGATCGCCAGGAACTGAGGGACGTCGGCGGATTCGGCAAGGTCTTCGAGCTCGAGCAGCTTCGAGGCCTTGCGCAGCTGCTCGTCGTCGAGATCGGCGGCCTTCTTGTCGAACGTGTCTGATTGCTTGACCAGGCCGAGCGAACGGCTCTGGTCCTTCTCGGTGCTGGCGCCCAGCAGCTTCCAGAAAGTGCTGCCCAGGCGGCTCGACTTGGTGCTGCTCGATTTCGCCACAGCACAACGGTACGCGGCGGGTACGCCGCGCCCGTCACGCCAGGTTGGACCGCCGCGGGTACGCCACGGCCGGGTCGGTCAGCACGTTGACGGCGGCAGGCAGCCCGGCGGTGAACGCCCGCTCCAACGCCGGACGCAGCTCCCGGGGGTTCGACACCAGCTCACCGTGCCCGCCCAGCGCACCGACCACCTCGTCGTAGCGAGTGTTGGGCCGCAGCTCGGCCACCACCGAATACCCGTACAAAGCCTCCATCGGGTGCTTTTCCAGTGCCCAGATCCCGTTGTTGCCGATCACCGACACCACCGCAACGTCGTGGCGTACCAGCGTGTCCCATTCCATGCCGGAGAAACCGAACGCGCCGTCCCCCT
>JAFAWC010000222.1 GCA_019242135.1 Mycobacteriaceae bacterium
GCGGCCCGGTTGTCCGATTTCAATCATGCGCTGCACGCTGTGCCGCGCCAGCCGGGCGATCTCGGGTTCGACGTCGACCTCGTCGGCGCCCTCGGACAGGCACCGCAACAGTGCAGCCGGCGTGATCATCTTCATGTACTTGCACGACGCCCGTTCGTTCACCGCGCGGAAGTCGACATCCGGTGCGGCGGTGCGCAGTTGGTGTAGCATTCCGACCTCGGTGGCGACCAGCACCTGGCTCGCTCTGCTGGTGCGCGCCGCAGCCAGCATGCCTCCGGTTGACAGAATCCTGACCCGATCGGCGGGGACCGCGCCCTCGCCCGCCAGGTACAGCGCCGACGTCGCGCAGCCGCATTCGGGATGCACATATAACTCGGCGCCGGGATGTGCGCGTGCCTGGTTGGCAAGTTCGTCGCCGTTGATGCCGGCGTGCACATGGCACTCGCCCGCCCACACGTGCAGGTTCTGGCGGCCGGTGATGCGCCGGACGTGCGCGCCGAGGAACTGGTCCGGGCAGAACAGCACCTCGCGGTCGGCGGGGATCGACGCGACGACCTCGACAGCGTTGGCCGACGTGCAGCAGATGTCGGTGAGTGCCTTCACCGCCGCGGTGGTGTTCACATATGACACCACCACGGCCCCGGGATGCTCGGCCTTCCATGCCGCGAGGTCCTCGGCGGTGATCGAGTCGGCGAGTGAACAGCCGGCGCGCTGGTCGGGTATCAGCACGGTCTTGTCGGGGCTGAGAATCTTGGCGGTCTCCGCCATGAAATGCACGCCGCAGAAGACGATCGTGCGCTCGCGCGCCTCGGCGGCGATGCGCGACAGGCCCAGCGAGTCGCCGACGTGGTCGGCGACGTCCTGGATGGCCGGGATCTGATAGTTGTGCGCGAGCAGTGTCGCGTCGCGCAGCTCGGCGAGCCGGCGCACCTCTGCCGCCCATGCCGCGTCGGGCTCGACACCGGTGTAACCAGCGGCGCCGGTGGTCCAGCGCTCGGCCGAGGACCTGTCCTCCAGGACCGTCATCGGCCCCTCCTTCGATCCACGGGTTTTCGACTTATAATCGAAAACATGCCACATACTAGCACCGAGCACGAGGTGCTGGCGGTCGTGTTCCAGGTTCGCCATCTCGGCACGCCGAAGCCGCAGCTCAGCGTCCTGCTGTGGGAGCGGGCGATGAACCCCCAGCGTGGTGCCTGGTCACTGCCGGGAGGCCGGCTGCGCAACGACGAGGACATGATCAGTTCAATTCGGCGTCAGCTGGCCGAGAAGGTGGATTTGCGTGAGATAGCTCACCTCGAGCAGCTCGCCGTGTTCTCCGACCCGGCGCGGGTCCCCGGGGCCCGCACGATCGCATCGACCTTTCTCGGCCTGGTGCCCTCCCCCGCTACGCCGGCGCTGCCATCGGACACCCGCTGGCATCCGGTCGCCGCGCTGCCGCCGATGGCCTTCGATCACGGGCCGATGATCAGCCACGCGGCCAGCCGACTGGTGGCCAAGATGTCCTACACGAACATCGGATTCGCCTTGGCACCAAGAGAATTCGCGCTGTCAACGCTGCGCGATATCTACAGTGCGGCGCTGGGCTACCAGGTCGATGCCACCAACCTGCAGCGGGTGCTCGACCGCCGAAACGTCATCACCAGAACCGGCACGATCGCCCGCAGCGGGCGCAGCGGCGGGCGTCCGGCGGCCCTGTATAGATTCAGCGACTCGTCGTACCGCGTCACCGACGAATTCGCGGCTCTGCGTCCTCCCGGGTGAGTCGACTGGATTCTTAATGCACTCTTAAGTAACAATGCCCTGTGACACGAAGGAGTGTTGGATGAAACCTGCCGGCCTGGCCGCCATCACCGGCGCTGAGTGGATCGGGCGCGCGCCCCACGAAGGACTGCAGCGCGGCCGTCCGGTGTTGCCGAACGACGATCCGTTCTACGACCCGCCCGCGGGCTTCGAGCACGCCGCCCCCGGCACGGTGCTGCGCTCACGTGACGTCGAACTGGCCTTCATGGGTGTGGTTCCGCAGCGGTTCACCGCGACGCAGCTGCTGTATCGGACCACCGACCGCCTCGGGATTCCGGAGGCGTCGGTGACCACCGTGCTGGTGCCCGCCGAGCGCGGCCCGGAGAAGGTCTGCCCCGTCGTGTCGTATCAGTGCGCGATCGACGCCGTGGCCTCGCGCTGTTTCCCGTCGTACGCACTGCGCAGGGGCGCCATCGCGGTCGGTGCGCTGGTGCAGTTCGAGTTCTTGCTGATCGCAGCCGCGCTGGCGGAGGGCTGGGCGGTGTCGGTCCCCGACCACGAGGGTTCCCATGGCATGTGGGGAACGCCGTATGAGCCGGGCTACCGGGTCCTCGACGGACTTCGCGCGGCCCTCGGTTACGAGCGGCTCGGTCTGTCGGCGTCGGCGCCGATCGGTTTGTGGGGTTATTCCGGTGGCGGCCTGGCGTCGGCGTGGGCCGTCGAGGTGAGCGCAGACTACGCCCCCGAACTCGACATCGTGGGAGCCGTGCTCGGCTCGCCGGTCGGCGATCTCGGCAGCACGTTCCGCCGGCTGAACGGCTCGTTCTTCGCCGGCCTGCCGGCCATGGTCGTTGCGGCGCTCGGCGACGCGTATCCCGAACTGGACCGGGTGATCAAGCGCCACGCC
>JAFAWC010000596.1 GCA_019242135.1 Mycobacteriaceae bacterium
AGTCCCCCGACCCTGCCGGGCTACTCGTCAGCCGACAACTCCACCGGGCTGACCGCGGCGCTGGGCCTGCTCGCCCAGATCGTCTCCGGTCGCGGCGGGCAGGTCGATGTGTGCTTGCAAGACGTCATGCTCTCTCAGCTCAACTACCGCGCATCGGCCTATCTCAACGACGGTGTAGAGCCACGCCGGCTGCCGTTCGGTGCGCATTCGTATTACGTTCCGGCCCAGCTTTTTCCCACCGCGGACGGCTACCTCGCGCTGTTCATCACTCATGACTCGTTTTGGAAAGCGTTTGCCTCCGAGGCCAACATCGCCGGCTTTCACACAATGGCCGAACGCGTGTCGCGACGTGGCGACGTGTTGGCCGTCGTCACGCAGGTGTTGGCGAAGGACAGCGCGATGGGGTGGGAGTCACGGCTGCGTCCTCTCGGAATTCCTGCCGCTGCTGTGCGCACGCTGCCCGAGGCTTTGCAGGCAGATCCGGAAATCGTGGTCACCGCCGGTGATTTCAGGCTCGTCGGCAGTCCCATTCGGGTCAGTGGGTACACCCCGGACTATCGGCCGCCACCGCAATTAGGGGAGCACAACGACATCCTGCATCACTCGTAGATGACGGTCACCGAGTCGGTGTCGGGCACACCCTGGCAGGTGAGGATGTAGCCGTCGGCGATCTCGTCGTCTTCTAACACCTCGTTGTTGCGCATGGTTGCGTGGCCCTCGGACAATTTACCGATGCATGTGCCGCAGTTGCCGGCCTCGCAGGAGAACGGTGGCGAAAGGCCCCCGCGCCGAGCACTTTCCAACAGGGTCTCTCCTGTGACGTGTGGAACGGAAATCTTCTTGCGGTCAAGGTGGATGGTGACGGTCCCGCTCGCCGCGGATTGTGCAGCAGCGGTGGGCACGGTGTCGCGGACCTTGGGCTCGACGTCGAAGTTTTCCACGAAGACTCGTCCGGGGCCGGGCAGCGTCGACCTGACCACGGTCATGAAGCCCTCCGGGCCGCACACGTAGCAGTCAGCGCCGGCGTGCGGGCCGACGAAGGTGCGGACCGCCGCGGCGTCGATGAGCCCGCGCTCGGCGTCGATGTGGCGAACCACCTCCAGCCGATCCGGAAACCGCTCGACGAGTTCAGCCATCGCCGACTCGAAGATGACCGACGCCCGGTCACGATCGGCGCACAGCAGGCGGACCTGCCGGTTGGTCGTGGCAAGCGCGCTTTTGGTCAGCGAGAGAATCGGCGTCACACCACTGCCGCCGGCGAACCCGAGCAGCGGCGCGGACGTCGAGTCCAGGCAGAAGGTGCCCGCGGGCCTGGTAAGAACGACGTCGTCACCCTCCGCCAGGTTGTCGAGCAGCCAGTTGGACACCTTGCCGGTGGGCACTCGTTTGACGGTGGTGGCCAGATCGGGGTCGATCTCCGGGGCGCTCGACATCGAGTAGGACCGATAGAGTTCCTCGCCATCGACGGTCACCCGAAACGTGCAGTACTGGCCCGCCCGATAGGGAAATGGCTGCTCATCGGGGATAAGGACGAATGTGCATGCATCCGCGGTCTCCTTGATGATCCGGGCGACGGTAGCCCGGTGGAACACGTGGGTGATCGCCATGCCGCCTCCTCTGGTAGTAAGATTCTATCAATAAGAGAATCAGGTTCTCAACGGACGGTAGGGTCTTCTCGATGCCGATTCACGGTGCCGCGCTCGTCTACGGGGAGCGGCATTACAGCCGGGCGCAGCTCGACGCGCTGACCGACGACATGGCGTCGACTCTGGCTCGCCGGGGGGTCCGCAGCGGCCAGCGGGTCGCGCTGATGTCGTCGAACCGACCGGAGTTCGTCGTCGCTGTCCGCGCGATCTGGCGACTGGGTGCCGTAGTCGTGTTGCTCAGCCCGTCGTGGAAACGCATCGAGGTCGACCACGCCATCGCCGTGACGAATCCGGCGCATGCCGTCGGAGACCATCCTGTCCTCGCCGATGCGATGCCGATGCTGCACCTGGACGAACCGACGAGTTCCGGACAGGCCACGTTCGCGCCGCCGGACCTCGGCGCCGACGCGCTCTTGGTGTTCAGTTCCGGCACCACCGGCACGCCGAAAGCCGTCCGCCACACCCACCGGTCGTTCGGCGCCGCGATCAGGCACTGGCGCAGTGGGCTCGGCATGACGTCGTCGGACCGGATTCAGATCGTCACGCCGGCGTCTCACATTCTCGGCCTGCTGAACATCATGACGGCACTGGACACCGGGGCATGGCTGCGGCTGCATCCCCGTTTCGATATCGATCTCATGCTGCACCACATTCAAGCTGACCGGATGACCATCGAAATGGCTGTCGCACCCATCGCATTGGCATTGGCCGCCCATCCGCGGCTGGACGATTTTGACCTGTCTTCACTGCGTTACATCATGTGGTGCGCGACGCCCGTGACGGAAAGCGTCGCTGACCTAGTCACCCGACGAACGGGCGTGAAATGGCTCACCGCTTACGGCACAAGCGAATTGCCGGTGATTTCGTGCAACACGCTCGACGGCGGACGGCTGGACACCGTCGGTCGTCCCGTGGCGGATGTGCAGGTACGGATCGACGAACACGGTGAGATCCAGGCGCGGTCGGAGTCGCTGACGGCCGGATATCTCCCGGCCGAGGCCAACGCGGGTGCGTTCTGCGACGGATGGTTTCGCACCGGCGACATCGGCTACCTCGACGACGGCTGGCTAGGAATCACCGACCGATCGAAGGAGATGATCAAGGTCCGTGGATTCCAGGTCGCGCCGGCCGAAGTTGAGGCCGTTCTGCACGCCCATCCCGCCGTCGCGGATTGTGCCGCTTTCGGGGTTCCCGACCCAGCCAACGGTGAAGCCGTGGTGGTCGCGGTAGCCGCGCGCGCACCGGTCGTACCGGAGGAACTCACCGCGCTGGTGGGCAGCCAGTTGGCATCCTACAAAAAGCCAACAAAAGTCGTGTTCGTGCCGGAGATTCCTCGCCTCCCGTCCGGGAAGCTGTTGCGGCGAATGTTAAAGGAGCGCCATGGATGTCCGCCTGACAACTGAACAGCGCCAATTGCGTGACGCCGCGGCAAAACTTGCTGACGATCTCGGCCCCGATTCGGTGTCGGATTTGTCCGACGAGAGCCGGCTGGCACGATTGGAGAAGGCGGTCGACGCGACAGGCTGGCGGTCACTGCGCTCAGATGGCGCATCCGGCGTCGAGGTTGCCATCATCGCCGAGGAGTTCGGGCGTGGACTGGTCGACGTCCCGTTCCTCGGGCCGGCGCTCGCAGACGAACTTGACCGGCACGTCAGTGCCGACGCGCACCGGCAGACACTGGCAGTCCAACATCTGGCTATCGACGCGCGCGGATTTGAGCGCGCATTGACACTCAGCGGCACAACAGTTTCCGCGGTACAGGTGGGACCCGAGCGCCCCACCGCCGACCTCACAAGAACGACGGCGCAACTCTGCGGGCCCTCCGAACCCCTCGGCGAACTGAACCCAGACGAGGGCCGGCGCTTCCACGCGCTTGCGATCACCGCCACGACCGCCGACATTCTGGGCGTCGCGCGGGGCGCGCTCACCCTGACCACTGACTACGCCAAAATCCGAGAGCAATACGGCAAGCCGATCGGCTCCCACCAGGCAGTGGCGCACATGCTGGCAGAAGCGCTGGCACTGATCGAGGGTTCGATCAGCGTGTTGCGGCATGCCGCGTGGGCGGTCGACGAACTGGCGCCCTCGGAAGCGATCCGCGCCGCGGGCACTGCCAAGATCTATTGCGCGCGCGCAACACGAACGGTGTGCGAGACCGCTATCCAAGTTCATGGCGGAATCGGCAACACATGGGATTGTCTCGCCCACATATTCCTCCGGCGCGCATTGGCGTCCACCGAACTGTTTCCGGTCAGCTTGAAGGAGATCGATCTTGGACTTTCGTGACTCGCCCCAGGAGGCCGCATTACGTGAGCGCCTCCGAGACTGGTTGACGGACCGTGCCGGTGCGTTTGCCGCCTCCGGCGACGACTACTGGGCCCGGCAGGGCGAATGGCACCAGGCGCTATATTCGGCGGGGTTTTTCGGGCTGTCCTGGCCGAAAAAGTTCGGCGGGCACGAATTGCCGCCGGTATACGACGTCATTGTCGACGAAGAACTGGCGCGCGCGGGTGCGCCACCGCGGCCCAGCCTGGGGTATCTCGTCGTCGGGCTCGGCAGGCACGGTAGCGAGGAACTGCAGCATCGGTTCCTGCCCGGCATGATCAACGGGACGGAGCGTTGGTGCCAGGGGTTTTCGGAACCCGGCGCGGGGTCCGACCTAGCGTCGCTGCGCACGAAGGCGACGCGTGACGGCGACGACTATGTCGTGCACGGTCACAAGATCTGGACCAGCTATTCCGACGTCGCCGACTGGTGCCTGCTGTTGGCCCGCACCGACCCGGATGTGCCGCGTCACAAGGGCATCTCGGCGTTCGTCGTGGACATGCACCAGCCGGGTATCGAGCAGCGTCCGTTGCGCATGATCAACGGCGTCACTACAGAATTCGGACAGGTGCTGTTCGACGAAGCGAAGGTGCCGGCCGATCAGATGGTGGGTGCGCCGGGTGAGGGTTGGGCGCTGGCGATGACGGTGGTCAGCCACGAGCGCGAGCCTTCGACGCTCGGGTATTCCGCCCGGTACGGAAAGCTCGTCAGACAGATGGCAAACCGCATAGACGGCGAGGTCCCCGACGAATTAGCGTGGGCGGCTGTCGAAGCCGAGATGCTGCGGTTGCACGTGCGCCGGCGGCTGTCCGAACAGCTTGACGGGGTCAAGCACGGCCCCGACGGCTCGCTGGACAAACTGTTGATGACCTGGGTGGAGCAGTCGGTCGGCCACGCTGCGCTGGCGGTCGGCGGTATCAGTGATCCCGATTTATTGAACGCCTACCTGTACAGCCGCGCCCAAAGCGTGATGGGGGGCACCTCACAGATCCAGAAGAACATCATCGCGTCCCGCATTCTCGGGTTAGGAGTATGACGTGTACGACATGCCGAAGGAGATCGAGGTCGAAGCCGACGGCGCGCTGCGGATCATCCGGCTCAACCGGCCCGATGCTCTCAACGCGGTCAACGATGCGTTGCACAGTGCCCTGGCCTGCCTATGGCCACGGCTGAACGAGGACCGCGGCGCCCGCGCGGCGGTGCTCACGGGCAACGGCAGGGCGTTTTCGGCCGGCGGTGACTTCGCCTATCTCGCAGAGCTCGGACGCGATCCGGACCTGCGAGCCAAGACGATCTTGCACGGCCGCGAGATCGTGCTCGGCATGGTCCGCACCCGCATTCCGGTGGTGGCCGCGGTCAACGGCCCGGCGGTGGGGCTCGGCTGCAGTCTCGTCGCACTGTCGGACGTCGTGTACATGGCCGAAAACGCCTACCTCGCCGACCCGCACGTGCAGGTGGGTCTGGTTGCCGCCGACGGCGGGCCACTGACCTGGCCGCTGCAAATCAGCGTCCTGCAGGCCAAGGAATACGCGTTGACAGGCGCTCGGATTTCGGCCAACCGTGCGGTCGAGATCGGCCTGGCCAACCACGCGGTCGCCGATCCGCTTTCGGAGGCGATCGCATGCGCCAAGAAGATCATGGAGCTGCCACGGCAAGCCGTCGAGAGCACCAAGCGGATGCTCAACATGCACGTCGAACGGGCTGTGCTGAACACCCTCGACTATGCCAATGCGGCCGAGGACCAGTCCTTCCAGACCGAGGATTTCCGGTCCATCGTTGCGAAGTGGAAGGCTAGCTCATGACCGGCGGGCGTTTCACCGTTGCTCGGAGCGCTGAATGGTTCCGGTGATACCGCCGCCGTCCTGACCGGCCAGCAGCACCGCAGCCCGGGCCATCGCCTCGGGCGGCTCGACCATCTCCGGCGGGATCTCCTGGCCGCCACCGCCGGCAAGCCAGCCTTCGGTTAGCACGACGCGAGACGGGCTCAGGCAGTTCACCGCGATGTTGTCGGGTTTGAGGTCGATGGCCAGCCCGAGGTAGAGGCGCTCGACGCCGGCTTTGGACACCCAGTAGGCGTTGGCACCATGATCCGTCATCGTCACGCCGGTCGTCGTGATCGCGATCAATGAGCCGCCACCTCTGGCCCGAACCAGGGGAATGACCGCCTTCGTCACCAGAAAAACCCCGGTGAGGTTGACGTTCAAACACAACTGCCACCGCTTCAGCGGAGTGGATTCGATCGGACCGAGCCACAACACGCCCGCGTTGGCGATGAGAATGTCAATGCCGCCGAGTTCCGCGACGGTCTGCGCTACTGCTGCATTGACGGACTCCTCGTCCGCGACGTTGCACCGCACCGCACGCGCGACCCCGCCCGCCGTGACGATTCGATCGGCCACCGAATGGATGGTCCCCGGCATCCGGCCTTCCGACTCGGTGCGGGCGGCGACAGCCACTGCCGCGCCCTCTCGTGCCAGTGCCTCGGCTACGGTCGCCCCGATGCCGCGACTGGCGCCCGCCACGAAGGCGACCTTTCCGGCCAGCGAGCCCGTCACTTCGGCGCGAACCGCAGCGCCCCATCCAGGCGAACGACTTCGCCGTTGAGATAATCATTGTCGATGATGCTGGCCACCATGCCCGCGTACTCGCCGGGCTGGCCCATTCGCTTCGGGAACGGGATCTGCGGTCCCCAGTGCGCTTCGAGCTGTTCGGCCGGCACTGGGTACGCGGGCGTCAGGAACATTCCCGGGGCGATGGTGACGACACGAATGCCCAGCGGAGAAAGGTCGCGAGCCGCGACCAGGGTCATGCCGATCACCCCGCCCTTCGCGGCTGAGTAGGGAAGTTGGCCGATCTGACCTTCGTAGCCCGCGATCGACGCGGTGTTGACGATTACGCCGCGAGCGCCGCTATCGAGCGGCTCGGATCGCGCAATGGCGGCCGCGGACAGCCGCAGCACATTGAACACGGCGGTCAAGTAATACTCGATCGTCGTCTTGAACCCGTCGAGCTCAAGCGGCGTGCCGTCCTTCGCGATAAGGCGCCCGCCACTTGCCGGGACGGCGTGGCAGTCCACCGAGATGCGCAACGGAGCAAGAGATTCCGCCTCGGCCAGTGCCGCATTGATGTCGTCGGTGCTGGTGGCGTCGGTTCGCACGTACCGGATGCCCAACTCGCTCTCGAGGGCCTTGCCCTTGTCGTCGGCGACATCGGCGACGACCACCTTGGCTCCCGCGCCGTGCAACCGACGAACCGTGGCCTCTCCGAGACCCCCCGTGCCTCCGACGACGAGCGCGGAGCTACCACTGATCTGCATGCGATTTCCCTTCTTGCAACTCTCACTCTCAGGCTGAGAGAATAGCATTCTCGCATGCAGGACGATTTGGGAGATCATCGATGCCCGAAGGCTGTGATCGGGTCAGCCGGCACTGGCCGCTGGTCACCGCCGCCGACCGCCAGGCGGATCCGACTCGGGCCAGCGAGCTTCCCGCGCCCCGGTTGTTTTGCGCCTTAAGTTCGTATTGATGCGCGATATCGACGAGCTCATCGCAGCGGCGCGAGGCGGTTCGACCAGGGCGGCCGGCCGGCTGTTGACCCTCGTCGAGAGTGCGCGCCGCGCCGAGGTGCTGGCCGCACTTGGCGCCTCCACTGCGCGCGTCGTCGGCATCACCGGGCCACCCGGCGCCGGCAAGTCGACCACCATCGCGGCGCTGGTAGGGGCGTACCGCAAACAGGATTATCGGGTGGCGGTGCTCGCCGTTGACCCGTCGTCGCCTTTCAGCGGAGGGGCGCTGCTGGGCGACCGGATCCGGATGACCGCGCACATCAACGACCCGGGGGTGTTGATCCGGTCGATCGCCAGTCGCGGCCATCTCGGTGGGCTTGCCGCAGCGGTGCCCGCGGCTATCCGGTTGCTCGCCGAACTGGGCTACGAGGTGGTGCTTTTGGAAACCGTCGGGGTCGGGCAGTCGGAAATCGAGATCGCGGCGGTCGCAGACCCGACAGTTGTGATCCTCAATCCCGGCGCCGGTGACGCGGTACAGGCGGCCAAGGCGGGACTGCTCGAAGTCGCGGACATCGTCGTGGTGAACAAGGCCGACCGTGCGGGAGCCGACCAAACGATCCGCGACCTGCGGGGCGAGACCGACGCACCGATTCTGTCGCTGGTCGCGGCCCAGGGGGAGGGCGTTTCGGAGTTGGTCGCAACGATCGACGCCCACTACCGCGCGGACACGCCCGCCCGTCGGACGGCCCGCGCCCGCGCGCAGATCTTGTCGTTGGCCCAGACCAAGTTGCGCGCCCACCCCAGCCTGGATCGCCTCGCGGCCACGGTCGCGAACGGAGTGCATGACCCCTACACCGCGGCCGATCTCCTGCTCTCGGGCGAAGAACGCGAGGCCACGCGCGCGGTGGGCCCGGCGCGGATGACCCTCGGCTGGCACGCCGCACAGACACCCGATCGGGCGGCCATCATCATGGCGTCGAGTCAAACGGCGGTGACCTACGCCGAACTCGAGCAGAGGTCGGCGCAGTTCGCCCGAGCGCTGCGATCGCGAGGCCTGCGCGTCGGCGATCACATCGCCCTGCTGATGGACAACAGCCCCGCCTTCCTCGAAGTCGCGTGGGCGGCGCAGCGTTCGGGTCTGTACTACACCGCGATCAACCGGCATCTCCGGCGGGGTGAAGTGTCCTACGTGCTCGACGACTGCGGTGCCGCCGCGCTGATCGCGAGCAAAGCAATGGCCGACGTGGTCGCCTCGCTGGACCTCACGCGTATTCCGGTGCGGGTATCGGCCGACGGCGAGATCGCAGGCTTCGAGCGCTACGAAAACGTGTTGGCCGCGGAATCGGCAGCGCCGCTCGACGACGAGTGCGAGGGCCGCGAAATGCTGTATTCGTCGGGTACGACAGGCCGGCCGAAGGGTGTTCGCAAGCCGCTGCCGGCCACGCCCCTCGGCGACCCCAACGCGCCACCGGTGCAAATCGCGCAAGGTCTGTTAGGCGCGAGGAGCGAAATAAAAACCACCGACGATGTTGTCTACCTCTCGCCCGCGCCGCTGTATCACTCTGCACCGCTGGTGTTTACGATGTCGTGGCAACGCCTCGGCGCCACCGTGGTGGTGATGGAGAAGTTCGACCCCCGCCAGTGCCTGGAGCTGATTGAGCGGTATCGGGTCACCCACGCGCAGTTTGTGCCGACGATGTTCATTCGGATGCTGCGCCTCGCCGACTCGGAGCGCAGCCGTCACGACCTCTCCAGTCTGCGTAACGTCATGCACTCGGCGGCACCCTGCCCGGTCGCGGTGAAGCGGCAGATGCTGGACTGGTGGGGACCGATCATCTACGAGTACTACTCGGGCACTGAGGATATCGGCTCCACGTTCATTTCGCCGCAGGAGTGGCTGGCTCATCCGGGGTCCGTCGGGCGACCTGTGGAGGAGTGCCACATCGTCGGGACTGACGGCGCCGAACTCGGCCCCGGACAGGTCGGTGTGATCTATTTCGCGGGTGGGCGATCGTTCGAGTACCACAATGACCCCGACAAGACCGCGTCGGCCGCGAACGTCAAGGGGTGGCGGACATTGGGCGACATCGGCTATCTGGACACCGACGGCTATCTGTACCTGACCGACCGTCAGACCAACATGATCATCTCCGGCGGTGTCAACATCTACCCCCAGGAGGCCGAGAATGTGCTCGCCGGGCATCCCGCCGTTGCCGACGTCGCTGTCCTGGGCGTGCCGGACGCCGACATGGGTGAGGCCGTCAAAGCGGTTGTTCAGACCACCGAGTCGGCGATCGACGGCGAAGCCCTCGAGTCCGAGCTGATCGCGTACTGCCGTTCGGAGCTGGCCACCTACAAGTGCCCGCGCACCGTCGATTTCGTCGAGGAACTCCCGCGCGACCCGAGCGGCAAGCTCTATAAGCGATTGCTGCGTGACCGCTACTGGCAAGGTCACGAGTATCGGGTCATCTGACAGATCGCAGCGGCGAACGGCTGGGAAAGTCGTTGGTGTTGGGTAAGCTGGCCGCCACGCGCGGGTGAACAAAACCCGTCTCTCACGCCAATTTGAGTTTAAGGGGTGGCGTCACGATGAGCGTGACCAGCGCCTATCGCACCGGTGTTCGGGTGTTGCGTGGTTCACCCATGCTGGCCGCGATGGGCGCCGGCTGGTTGGCGTCGGAATTTCCGCCGAAGGTCGTCACTGCCCGCGCCTTGGCGGCTGTCGGAGGCGACCGGGTCGACCACCTCGCGCGCTTGCTTGCCGCCCAGGGGGCGGACACCGCGGTGGACATCGCACTGCGCCGAACCTTCGGCGCGAGCTACGCCGATGACGTGTGCCACCCGGTGCAACACGTCGCCACCCCCTCCAGACCGGTGCCGCGCCGCCGTCGACATGCCGCGTTCATCAGCGACATCCCGTACGGGCCCGGGGGACGGGCGCACCTCCTCGACATCTGGCGCAGAGCAGACCAGCAGCCGGATCACCACGCCCCGGTGCTGCTTCAAATCCCCGGGGGCGCCTGGACAATGAACGACAAGCGTGGGCAAGCGTATGCGCAGATGGCGCGGATGGTCGAACTCGGTTGGATCTGCGTCGCTATCAACTACCGCAGGAGCCCGAGCCATTCGTGGCCCGCGCACATCGTCGATGTCAAGCGGGCGCTGGCCTGGGTGCGGCGCCACATCGCCGACTTCGGCGGCGACCCTGACTTCATTGCGCTGACGGGCGGTTCGGCGGGGGGTCATTTGTGTGCGCTGGCCGCGCTGACCGCAAACGAGCACCGCTGGCAGCCGGGTTTCGAAAGCGCGGACACCACCGTGCAGGCAGCGGTGCCGTACTACGGTGTCTACGACCTGACCAACGTCGACAGCATGCACCCGATGATGCTGCCCTTCCTGGAACGAGTCGTTTTCAAGTCACGGTTCGCTGAAGACTCGGGGACTTTCCGACGGGCGTCGCCGATCTTCCACGTCAAGAGCTCCGCCCCGCCGTTCTTCGTGCTGCACGGGGATCGGGACCCGATCGTTCCCAGCAGCCAGGCTCGGCTGTTCTGCACAGCGCTCGGCCGAGCGGGGGCCCAAACCATCGCCCACGCAGAACTTCCTAACGCAGCTCATGCGTTCGACACCGCCACGAGCCTGCGTTCACACGTCGTCGCAGACGCCGTCGCGGCTTTCCTCGGCGCCGTGTACGGCCGGCATCTCAGGCGAAGCGTCAGCTTCTCGGCCGCGGCTGCGCGCTCTGTTCATGCCTGACGCATCTCTGACTTTGCCGTCAAATTCGCTTTCGGTGCGGGCCGCCGCGGGTAACCATGGGTAGACGGCGTCTGTAGGAGGGCCGCCCTCGGCGGGGAGGGATGATCGATGCTGACCGTTGTGCTCGGCGTGGCCGTCCTGGGCATCGCGATGCTTGCGGTGGCGATAGTGACCGGTAACACCTTCGTTGCCGTTCTCGTCATCGCGCTGGCGGCGCTCGGTCTCGTGCTGTTGGCTCGTGATTGGCTTAAGGAGCGCAAATACTTCGACGCTACGGATCCGGACGGCCGATCGGACCGCGGCCAACAACCGCCCGACGAACACGCGCACGCGTCGCTGCAGCCCGACGAATTCGAACCCGACGTGTTATACGAAGAGTCCGACGTGGCCGCCGGCGATGTTGCTGACGACACCCGCGAAGACCAGTATCGCGGCGCCGGGCATGACACCGGGGCCACTTAGTCGAGCGACTGTCCCGTCGCTGCCGCATAACCGGCACGGAAACCGAAAACCATTGCCGGACCGAGGGTTCCGCCGGCCCCCCCGTAAGCCCGCCCGGTCGCGCCTGCCATCGCGTTGCCTGCGGCATAAAGTCCGGGAATCGGATGGCCGCCGACGTGCAGAACAAGGCCGTCACGATTGGTCCGCGGTCCGCCCTTTGTGCCCATCGCGCCGACAGACACGGGCACCGCGTAGTACGGCGCCGTGTCGATGGGCCCCAGTGTCTTTGCGGCCGTGGTCGCGGCGCGTTCGTCGCCCCAGTATCCGTCGTATGCGCTTGCGCCTCGGCCGAAGTCGGGATCGACGTCTCTGGCCACGTTGCGATTCCATGTCTCGATCGTGCGCTCGAGCCGCTCCGGGTCGATCCCCGTCTTGGCTCCCAGTTCAGCCAAGTCGGCCGATTGGCAGAACCACTGCGGCACCGGTTCGCCGGGCGCGACACCGAGAAAACCGTACCGTTTGAGGTGAAGGGCATCGAAAACGATCCACGCCGGGTCGTTGACGTATCCCTCTCGCGGGTCGAGATACTGGAAGGCGCCGGCCATCGAGTTGTACTCGCCCGCCTCGTTGACGAAGCGCTTTCCGGCGCGGTTCACGATGATGCTCCTCGGGCGGGTCCGCTCGAGCCGAACGCTGCGGCTTCGGGGTCGGCCGTCGATCGTGTCGCCGGGAATCCGCACGATGGGCACCCACCACGCTTCTCCCATGTTGGCCAGATCGGCGCCTTGAGCCATCGCCATCCGCAGGCCGTCGCCGGTGTTGTTGGGCGGTGAGACTGCGCCATGCATCGGGCCACGGAGGAAGGCGCCGCTTAGCGACTCGTCCCACTCGAAGCCGCCGGTGCAGAGGATTATCCCGCGGCGGGCCCGGACGGTGATGGCTCCGCCACTTCGTTCGACTCGTACGCCGGTGATCGTCCCGGACTCCGATATCAGTTCTATTGCGCGGGAATTTGTTTGAGGAACAACGCCCCCGTCGAGCAGTCCTTTCAGGAGGCCGGCGACAAGTGCCGTGCCGGCGACGCAGATGTGGCCCGAAGCGTTATCGGCGGATGCGTGGATGCGCGCCCGGGTCTCCGCGTCGATGCCTACATTGCTGAAGTCGGCCGGAAACGACGTGATCCGCTCGGCCCAGTCGCCCAGCCGGGACAGGTCGTAGGGGACGGCGGCCAGCGACCGGCCCCCGCCGGGGCGCCCGCCGGGCAGTTCCGGCTTGTAGTCCGGAAACCCGGTGGCGATCTCGAACCGGACATCGCCGTGTGCCTCCACGAAATCCAGCATCCGCGCACCTGTTCGCACGAACGTCTCGACCAGTTGCTCGTCCATCGAGCCGAAGGACTGCGCCCGCAGGTAGCTCATCGCATCGGCAACGGTCAGCTCCTCGCCCGGCACTCGCCGGTGCGCCGGGATCCACACGATGCCACCCGACACCGCGCTCGTGCCACCTACGGTGGCGGCCTTCTCGTAGACCTCCACTGACGACCCGTTGACCGATGCGGTCAGCGCAGCGGTCAGACCGGCAGCGCCACTGCCCAATACGACGACATCGGTCTCTCGGTCCCAGGAGGGCATACCGCCGCGTCCTTTCTTTCAGCTAAGCGCTTCCGACAGTTGCCGGGCTGCGGTGATCACTTCATCCTTCCCGCGTATCACCACGTCCTCGCGATGAGAGATGAGGTTGATGCAGGTCGGGGGCGACGGTGCGCGCCGCCGGACCGGCACCGCCAGCCCATAGGTGTTGGGCTCGATCTCGCCATATGTGATCACCCAGCCCTGCTGACGGGTTTGGAAGACGAGATCTCGTTCCCCGGGCCGCGGCGGCATGGACGCGAGCAGAGCGATCCCGGCGGCCCCGCGATCGAGCGGGTAGCGGCTGCCTTCGTGAAAGGACAATTGGTACGAGACGCGGCTGGGGACGATGACTGCGACCGCGACCTGCTGGTCGCCCTCCGCGACCAGCAGCGACACGGTGGTGCCGAGGTTGTCGGCCAGCGCTCGCAACGTCGGCAGGCACAGTTGGCGCACGTTGTTGTCGAACGAGGCCCCCAGGGCGGCGAGCCCCGCCGCCGACCGGTACCGACCGTCCTCGCCCTTGGCTACCAGCCGGAACTGGGCGAGCGTGCTGAGCAGGCGGTATGCGATGGTGCGGTGCACACCGATGTCGTCGGCGACCTGTTGCGCGGTCAACCCCGTTCGCGAGGTCGCCACGAGTTGCAGCGCGGCCAGCCCCCTGGCCAGGGTCTGCGAACCGGGCGCACCGCTGGCTCCGGCGTTAGCTTTCCCCTCCGTCACGGCGCCCCTTCCTTGACAGACGCACCAACGAGAGTGATGCTCTGACTATAGCGCACGCATACGTGCGATAAATGAGCAATGTGCTTACATATTACGAGAACCCGATTCTCCCGGCTAAGAGAGGTTCCGGTGTCAGAGCACGAGAGCATCTGGAGTGATCTCCAGGGCGTCCCGTTCTCGCAGGGCTACCTCGACGCCGGAGGGGTGCGAACGCGCTACCTCCGGGCAGGTGATCCCAGTCTTCCCCTGCTGGTTCTACTGCACGGGTCGGGTGGTCACGCGGAGGCGTACGTCCGCAACTTGGAGGCCCACGCCGAACACTTTTCGACCTGGTCGATCGACATGCTTGGCCACGGCTACACCGACAAGCCCGGACACCCGCTGGAAGTCGGGCACTACGTCGAACACCTGATGGCCGTGCTGGACGAGATCGCGGCGCCGCGAGCGTGTATCAGCGGAGAATCGTTGGGCGGCTGGGTGGCGGCCCGCGCCGCGATCGACCAACCTGACCGAGTCGAGCGGCTGGTGCTCAATACCGCCGGCGGTTCGCAGGCCGATCCCGAGGTGATGAGGCGGATCATCACGCTGTCGATGGCCGCGGCCGAGAACCCGACGTGGGAAACGGTGCAGGCCCGGATCAAATGGTTGATGGCGGACAAGTCGAAGGGCTACGACGACGTGGTCGCGAGCCGCCAGCGCGTGTACCGACAACCCGGCTTTGTCGCGGCGATGCGCGACATCATGGCGTTGCAGGATCCCGAGATTCGGGCGCGAAATATTCTCGGGCCGCACGAGTACGGAGCCATCTCCGCGCCGACGCTGGTGCTGTGGACCAGCGATGACCCCACCGCAGACGTCAACGAGGGCCGCCGAATCGCGTCGATGATTCCCGGCGCGCGGTTCGAGGTGATGTCCGGATGCGGGCACTGGCCGCAGTACGAGGATGCGAAGACGTTCAACCGCTTGCACATCGACTTCTTGCTGGGGCGTGGACCATGAGCCTCATCCCGGACGCGAGGAGCAAGGACCACGAAGCGGATGTCGTCATCGTCGGGGCAGGCCCCGTCGGTCTGACTTTGGCGAACATCCTTGGTTTGCAAGACATCCGAACGCTTATTGTCGAAGAACGACATACGCTGATCGATTACCCGCGCGGCGTCGGGCTCGATGACGAGGCGCTGCGCACCTTCCAGTCCATCGGCCTGGCCGAGCGGATCCTGCCGCACACCGTGCCGAACCAGATTCTGCGTTTCTTCGACGCTAACCGTCGGCTTCTGGCCGAGATGGCCCCACCCGATGCCCGGTTCGGCTGGCCCAAACGCAACGGCTTCGTTCAGCCGATGGTCGACGCGGAATTGCTCAGCGGCCTGGAAAGATTCGGCCACGTTGAGGTGCGCTGGGGTCAGCGGATGCAAAGCTGCCGGGAGTGCGCCGACGGTGTGACGGTTGAACTTTCCGGCGGGAACTGTGTGACGGCGCGCTACGTGGTGGGCTGCGACGGCGGCCGCAGCGCCACTCGGCGCATGATGGGCGTGTCCTTCGACGGCACCACGTCGCCGACCCGCTGGCTGGTCATCGACGTCGCGAATGATCCTTTGGGACATCCCAATAGTGAAGTCGGTGCTGACCCCGCACGTCCGTACGCTTCGATCTCCATCGCGCACGGGATCCGGCGTTTCGAGTTCATGATCCATGCCGACGAATCCGACGAACAGGCCGAAGAGCCGGAGTTCATCAGCCGTATGCTCGGACAGCTTGTGCCGCATCCGGACCGGGTCGACGTGATCCGGCACCGTGTCTACACGCATCACTCGCGGATCGCGGGCGCCTTCCGCAGGGGCCGCCTGCTGCTGGCAGGCGACGCCGCACATCTAATGCCGGTCTGGCAGGGACAGGGGTACAACAGCGGTATCCGCGACGCGGCGAATCTTGGCTGGAAACTCGCCGCCGTCGTCAATGGCCAGGCCGACGATGCGCTGCTGGACACCTACGACGCTGAGCGGCGCAAGCACGCCCGGGCGATGATCGATCTCTCTACGATGGTGGGACGGGTGATCTCACCGACCAACCGCCGACTCGCGGCGCTGCGCGACACGGTTGTACGCGGCGCGTCGGTGGTGCCGACCCTCAAGCGTTACGTGCTGGAGATGCGATTCAAGCCGATGCCCCGATATGAGCACGGCGCGGTTGTTCACGATGAGCCCCGGTCGGGCACGTCGCCGACGGGCACACTGTTCGTCCAGCCCCGCGTCGACACCCGCAACCGCGATGACGTTCTTCTCGATGATGTGCTGGGTGCGGGTTTTGCGGTCCTGTGTTGGAACAACAACCCGCGTGCACTGCTCGGGGACGATGCGTTCAATCGTTGGAAGGAGTTGGGCGCCAGATTCGTTGAGGCCCGACCGCTCACGCAGCTGCATTGGACGGGCCACGATGACCCCGATGTCGTGATCGCCGGGGATCGTGTCGGCGGCTTGAAGACGTGGTTTGATGCCCACTCCGAGTCCGTGTTGTTCCTGCGCCCCGATCGCTGTATCGCGGCCGCATGCATCGCTCAGCGCGCGGCGGAGATCAGCGCATCGCTGTTCAAGGCCCTCTATCTCACCCAGGGAGGAGGCTTACGTTCCAATGAAGACGACTCTGGCTCTGTGCTGTATGTCCCACAGCCCGCTACTGAACCTTCCCGGACCGTCGCGGGATCTCCTTGACGACATCGACGGCGCGCTCGCCGATGCTCGCCAGTTTGTGCGCGAGTACGACCCCCAGCTGGTCGTGATCTTCTCGCCGGACCACTACAACGGGTTCTTCTATCGGCTGATGCCGCCGTTCTGCATCGGGACGAATGCCGCCGGTGTCGGTGACTTCGGCACGCAGGCCGGCCCACTCAACGTGCCCGAGAACATCGCCACCGAGTGCGCGGTGGCGGTGATGGACGAAGGGGTGGATGTCGCGATATCGGCGAGCATGGAGGTCGACCACGGTACGGTGCAACCCCTGCAAGCACTGTTCGGCGACGCGACCGCCGTTCCTGTCATTCCCATCTTCGTCAACTCGGTCGCTACGCCGCTGGGCCCGTTGAAGCGTGCCAGGGCGCTCGGCGCGGCGGTCGGCCATTTCGCCACCGGACTGAACAAGCGAGTCCTGTTGGTCGGATCCGGCGGGTTGTCGCATGATCCGCCCGTTCCGACACTTGCCAGCGCACCGCCGGGCGCTCTGGCCCGCATCGTTCACGGCGAGCCGATGACATCCGAACAGCGCCAGGCCCGCCAGACGGCGGTGATGGAAGCGGCGCAGCACTTCGCACACGGGCAGGGTTCGATGCAGGCGCTCAACCCGGACTGGGACCATCGTTTTCTCGACATGTTGGATCGCGGCGACCTGCACAGATTCGACGGCTGGTCGAACGAGTGGATCGCCCGGCAGGGTGGCAACTCGGCGCACGAGATCCGCACCTGGGTCGCTGCTTTCGCGGCGCTGGCCTGCGGCGGGCCCTACCAGACGGTCCTGCGCTACTACCGGGCGGCCCCCGAGCTGATCGCCGGTTTCGCGGTGAGAACTGCGAGGCCCGCCGGTGGCTGACTCGTTCGACCATGTCGTCGACGTCCTGGTGATCGGCTCGGGCGGCGGCGGCATGACGGCGGCGCTCGTGGCGGATGCGGCGGGGTTGGACACGCTGCTCATCGAAAAGGGCGCGCACTTCGGCGGCTCGACCGCGCTGTCGGGTGGCGGCATCTGGGTTCCGGGCGCCCCGGCGCAACGCAGGGCGGGTTACGTCCCTTCTCCGGACGGCGTTTTGGAGTACCTGCGCCAAATCACGGACGGTTTGGTCAGCGACGCCCGGTTGCGCCAATACGTCGACGCGGCGCCGAAGATGATGGAGTTCCTCGAGAACACCAGCCGGTGGTTCGAGTTCGTGTGGAAGCCGGGCTACGCAGACTACTATCCGGAGTTGCCGGGCGGCTCGGAGCGCGGAAGCACGATCAATGTGCCGGCCATCGACCTGCGCCGGCTCGGCGACGAGGAGCAGAATCTGCTCCAACCGCTGGCGTTGGCGCCGAAGGGCATCTGGCTGGGCCCCCGGGATCTTCGGCTGTTCTACCAGGTGCGGCAGTCCTGGCGTGGAAAAGCCGTTCTGGGCAAACTGATTTGGCGGATGTTCCGGGCGCGGGTGTTCGGTGACCGGATGGCGGCCATCGGACAATCGCTGGCAGCACGGTTGCGGCTGGCGTTGAAGGACCGCGCCATCCCGCTGTGGTTGAACTCGCCGATGACGGAGTTGATCACCACCGCCGACGGCACCGTCACCGGTGCCGTGATTGAGCGTGAGGGCGACGTTCAGCGCATCGGAGCCCGCCGGGGCGTCATCCTCGCGACCGGAGGATTTGACCACGACATGCACTGGCGTAGGCAATATTTGCCTGTGCTGGAGAAGGATTGGAGCTTCGGTAACCCGTTGGCCACCGGCGACGGTATCCGCGCGGGGGAGAAGGCAGGCGGCTCCACCGAGCTGCTCGACGAGGCGTGGTGGTTTCCGGCGATCCAATGGCCTGACGGGCGGCTGCAATTCATGCTGAACGAACGCATGATGCCGTCCCAGTTCGTCGTCAACGGTGAGGGCAAACGATTCATCAACGAAGCGGCACCGTACATGGATTTCGCGCATGCGATGATCGAGGGTCACAAGACCGGGGTGACGCATATCCCGTGCTGGCTGATCACCGATATCCGGTCGTTCCACCGCTATGTGATCGCGGGCCACCTGCCCATTCCGAAGGTGCCGTTCGCGCCTGTACCCACCGGCTGGAGTGTTCCGGCGGCCTGGCTTAAATCCGGTGTCGTCCAGGAGGGCCGCAGCTTCGACGAACTCGCCGCCAAGATTGGCGTGCCGGCCGATGCGCTCCGTCGCACCGCCGAGCGCTTCAACAATCTGGCGCGCGCGGGACATGATGACGATTTCAGTCGAGGCGATTCTGCGTATGACAACTACTACGGTGACCCGACCCTGCCCAATCCCAACCTGCATCCGCTGACTGAACCGCCCTACTACGCCTTCCAGATCATCCTCGGCGACCTCGGCACCTCCGGTGGCCTGCGCACCGATGAGTATGCGCGCGTGCTACGCGCCGATGACGGCATCGTGAAAGGCCTTTATGCCGTGGGCAACACATCGGCGGCGGTGATGGGACGCAGCTATGCCGGCGCCGGCGCCACCATCGGTCCGGCAATGACGTTCGGTTACGTGGCGGCACGACACATCGCAGATAACCCGCTGCGCGACACCATTCAGCCTGATTCGACGCTCGATTCACATCGGAAGGTAACTCAATGAAAATCTCGCTGTTCTACGAATTTCCGTTGCCGCGGCCGTGGTCGACGGACGACGAGCACCAGCTCTTCCAAGATGGGCTCGATGAGGTGGAGATGGCGGACAAAGCCGGCTTCTCGACCGTGTGGCTGACCGAACACCACTTCCTCGAGGAATATTGTCATTCAACCGCCCCGGAGATCTTCCTCGCCGCCGCGAGCCAGCGCACCAAGAACATTCGGCTCGGATTCGGGATCATGCATCTTCCGCCCGTCGTCAACCACCCGGCCCGGGTGGCGGAGCGCATCGCCACCCTTGACCTCATCTCCAACGGCCGGGTGGAGTTCGGTACCGGTGAGTCGTCGTCGGTGGGCGAACTCGGCGGGTTCGGGATCGACCCGGCCGACAAGCGGGCGATGTGGGAAGAGGCTCTCGAAGTCTCGATCCGCTGCATGATCGAGCAGCCGTTCACCGGGTTCAAGGGTCAACACGTCGAGATGCCACCGCGCAATGTGGTTCCGAAGCCGCTGCAGAAGCCGCACCCGCCGGTGTGGGTCGCGTGCACCCGGCCGGCATCGGTCCAGATGGCGGCGCAAAGAGGACTGGGCGCCCTGAGTTTCGCCTATACCGGGCCAGGGCCGCTCACTGAGCGAGTCAACGGCTACTACAAGGAGTTCGAGGAGAACGGCGCCCCCGTCACGCCACAGATGAACCCCAACATCCTCGCCATCGGCGGGGACCTGTCGATGATGGTGGCCCCCACAGACGAGCAGGCCATCGAACGGCTCGGATTGGGCGGCGGGTTCTTTGCTTTCGGCATCATGCACTACTACATGACCGGGATGCACACGCCGGGACGGACCGGTGTCTGGAAGCGCCACCTCGAAGAGATCGACAAGGATCCGAGCATCGTCTACGGCCCTGGCCGGGGGCCGATCGGTAGTCCCGCCACAGTGCGCGAGTTCCTGCGCGGCTACGAGGAGACCGGCGTCGACGAACTGATCCTGCTGCTCACCCCTCGCAGCCATGAAGCGACGATGGAGTCCATCGAGTTGATGGGCAAGGAGGTCCTGCCCGAGTTCATCGAACGCAACGATAAGGCCGTCGCCGAAAAGGCAAAGCGCCTGGAGCCGATCATCGAGAAGGCTGAGGCCCGTCGGCCCGCGTCGAAAGCCCCCGGGTTCGACGAAACCTATGCGTTCGGCGGTCTGCCGACCGGTCGTGAAAATTACACAGCCAATGAGGTGTCGCTGGCGATGGAGGAAATGAACGCCGGTATTGAGCAGGCGGCTCAAAAGCTCAAGTCAGGGGAAGGCTGGACCAGCAGGAACCCTGCCGCTGACCGGCTGGGAAACTCATGAGCAATGGGACAGATTGACGAACTCTGGCGCTACGACGGTCGCCGCGTGGTGGTCACCGGATGCGCATCGGGCATCGGTGAACAGCTCGCCAGGCAGCTCGTCGAGGTCGGCGCCGAGGTGGTCGGACTGGACCGCACTCCTCCGGTGATACAGCTCAAGGAGTTTCACTGTGTCGACCTCGCCGACGCGGCGTCGATCGATCGGGCCGTCTCGGCAATAGGCGGTCCGATCGATTCGCTGTTCAATGTCGCCGGGGTCTCGTCGGGCATCGGTAACCCGCTGCTGGTCGCCACGATCAACTTTTTGGGTATGCGGCACCTGACCGAGGCGCTGGCCACCGAGATGTTGCCCGGATCGTCGATCGCATGCGTCTCTTCGCTCGCCGCGGCCGGCTACCTCGAGCATCGGCACGCGATCGCGGGACTTCTCGGCACGCATTCTTTCGACGAGGGTGTGAACTGGTGCCGCAGCCACCCCGACGAGCTCGCCGATGGGGGTTACCGGTTGTCCAAGGAGGCGATCATTCTGTATTGCATGCTCAACGCAGCGCCGCTCGGCGCCCGTGGCATCCGCATCAACTGCACCGCTCCCGGCGTGACCGCAACGCCGATCTTGGATCAACTGCGGACCGCGTACGGCCAGGATTACCTCGACAAGATCCCCAAGCCGCTCGGCCGGACCTCCGAGCCGGCGGAACAGGCGGCCGTCTTGGTGTTCCTCAACAGTCAAGCCGCCAGTTACCTCACCGGCCAGGTGATCTGGGTCGACGGCGGCAACGTTGCCAACCGCATCGCCATCAGCCTGCAAGACGGTGAATAATGGCCAGTCTGAGGGAGTTTCAGCGGGTGGCCGACGACGTACGCAACTGGGACCGGTGGGGCGACGCCGACGAACTCGGCACACTGAACTTCATCACGGCGGAGAAAGTGCAGCAAGCCGCGAGCCTGGTCAAGCACGGCAAGGTTTTTCCGCTCGGCGTCGAGTTCGGCTCGTCCGGACCGCAGGGAGCGTTCCACTACCGGCAGAACCCGGTGCATGTGATGACCATCGACGGCGGTGACGCCAGTACATTGCTCGAATACGGCCCCAAGTGGTTGCAGAATCCGGCTGCCGTGGAGTTGAGCGGATATTCTGCACGTGGCCCGATGCGCTTCAACGACGACATGATCATCATGCCGCTGCAGGCAGCCACACAATGGGATGCTCTTTCGCACGTCTACTACGACGATCGGCTCTACAACGGGTTTCCGGCCAGTTCCGTGAGCAGCCTGGGCGCCTATCACTGCGGCATCGACAAGGTCGATGTCAAGGGGATCACGTCACGCGGGGTCCTACTCGACATCGTGCGGTTGCGGGGGGTTCCCACCTTCTGTCAGCTCGGTGATCCGATCACCGCGGAGGAACTCGACGAGGCAGCGCACGCCCAGGGCGTCACTGTCGGCCGAGGTGACATCGTCCTTATCCGGACGGGTTGGTGGGCACGGTTTCTCGAGACCGGCGACGGTGCCGAGCCAGGAGCCGGTCTGGACTGGAGATGCGCTTCGTGGATGCACGACCACGACGTGGCGGCCGTCGCCGCAGACAACCTTATGGTCGAGAACCCCGTGTCGGGCGTCGACGGCGCGATCTTGCCGATGCACATGCTCTGTCTGCGCGACATGGGGTTGATGCTCGGCGAGTATTGGGACCTCACCGCATTGGCTTACGACTGCGCCGCCGACGGCGTCTATGAATTCCAGCTCATCGCGCCGCCGCTGCGCGTCACCGGCGGCGTGGGGTCTCCACTGAATCCGATCGCTATCAAGTAGGTGAAAATGACCGCAGACACGACACAACCGCTCATCGTGGGACTTGGTGGCACGCTGCGCGCGAACTCGTCGACCGAGCGGGCACTGCGATACTGCCTGGAAGCCGTCGAAAGACAGGGTGGCCGCACCAAGTTGTTCTGCGGCAAGGACATCGACCTGCCTATGTATGCACCTCATGAGCTGGCGCGAACACCGAAGGCAGCGGAGCTGGTCAGTGCACTGCGGGACGCCGACGCTGTCGTGGTCGCATCCCCTGGATATCATGGCAGCGTCTCCGGGTTGATCAAGAACGCGCTGGACTACATCGAAGACCTACGCGAAGACACGCGGGTTTACCTGGACAACACGCCGTGGGGCTGCATCACGTGCGCTTACGGCTGGCAGGCCGCGGTCGGCACGCTGAGCCATCTGCGCAACATCGGACATGCGCTGCGGGCCTGGCCAACCCCCCTGGGCGTCGCGATAAACTCCGCGGACCAGATCTTCAACGAGAACGGCGAACTCACCGACGCCGCGATCAAGAGCCAATTGGAGCTGATGGCCACTCAGGTGCTCACCTTCGCGCGGTCCGCCGGCGGAGCGGACTGAGCAGTGCAAGTGCAGCGCAGCACCATCGAGGTTGATGGTCTGGTCACCGGTTATCTCGAAGCGGGACAGGGCGATCCCGTCGTCCTTCTGCACGGTGGCGAGTTCGGCGCCAGCGCCGAACTTGGCTGGGAACGCAACATCGCCGCACTCGCCGAGCATTACCGGGTGCTGGCGCCAGACATGCTGGGCTTCGGGCAGTCAGCGAAGGTAGTCGACTTCAACGACGGTCGCGGGATGCGGATCAGACATATCGCGCGGTTCTGTGCCGAAGTGTCCGTCGAATCGGCGCATTTCGTCGGAAACTCGATGGGCGCGATCAACCTCCTGGTCGACGCGACGTCCGAGAAGCCGGTGTTGCCAGCGCGCAGCATTGTGGCGATTTGTGGCGGCGGTGAGATTCAGCGCAGTTCCCATGTCGACGCGCTGTACGACTACGACGCGACCCTGGCCGGTATGAGACGGATCGTCGAGGCGTTATTCAACGACGCCTCATTCCCTAACGATCAGAATTATGTTCGACGACGTTACGACTCGAGCATCCAACCGGGCGCCTGGGAGTCGCTGGCCGCCGCCCGTTTCCGGCGTCCCGGGGCGCCGCAGCCGCCGAGGCCGTCGAGTGCCCGGCCCTATCACCGGCTCGGTGTCCCGACACTGGTGGTGGAGGGTGAGTGTGACAAGCTGCTGCCGTCCGGTTGGGCCGCCCAGATCGCCGAACAGATTCCCAACGGATGTTCAGCGGTCGTTCCCGGCGCCGGCCATTGCCCCCAGATCGAGCAACCAGCGGTCGTCAACCGGCTTCTCCTGGAGTTTTTCGCCGAGGATCACGCCGACACGCCCACCGCGGCGACGACACGCTGACAAAGGGCGGCCATAGCTTCAATCTCGATGACGCGGCCGCGCAAACACGCAGACACGCGAAGGGATCTCACCACACGCAGACACGCGAAGGGATCTCACCACACGCAGACACGCGGAAAGGGGCAGTGAATGGCTGACGAGTTGGCGGGCAAGGTCGCGATCGTCACCGGCGGGGCGTCGGGCCTCGGCGAAGGCCTAGTGCGGCGGTTTTGCGCCGAGGGCGCCACGGTGCTGATTGGCGATGTTGATCGTGACCGCGGTTCGGCCGTGGCCTCTGAAATCGGTGGCAGTGCCCACTTCGTGGAAGCCGATGTG
>JAFAWC010000714.1 GCA_019242135.1 Mycobacteriaceae bacterium
CAACGCTGGGAATGTTAGCGGGGTTACCCACCGCGATCGCGACATTGTCGTCGCCTCCCTCCGCGGAAGCCGTGGCCTCATTGCCGGCGGCGTAGGCGAAACTCATGTTGCCGTCGGCGGTTGCATTGGCGTCCCTACCCACAGCAACGGCTCCGGTCATGAGTCCTTGGGCGCTCGCCGACGAGCCGCGGCCCACCGCGATGGCGAAACTGTTCGCGTCACTAGTGCATGCCCTGCTCGAGCCGACTCCGACTCCGTTGATTGATGCGCAGCTGGCGTCGGCGGTCCCGACGCCACCCAGCGACGCTACGGCGAACGCACCGGACGTCAGGGCGCCGATGAGAAGTGCGGTTGCGTGGTCTTTTTTTGCGGTGTGTTTGCCCATTTCGGGTACCTCTCTAGCGACAGATTGTTGGCCGACAGCTGGAGAATATTGCGGATCGGCGCGCAGCGCAGAAAAACAGCAAAAATTTGCGAACTAGCAATTATTGCGTCCGCCCCCGCATGCCATTCTTACGCGAATCCACGATTATCAACGGGACTACCATCAGGCACTGGTCCAAACGCCTCCACCGCAAACAAATGCCGCTCTATACGGCGAATGTTTCAAAGTCGCCACGCCAAACGATATCCAGGCATGCATGCTGTTAATCCCAGCCGAGCCGTTGTCGTCGGTGTCGCGGTTGCGGCAGCCTTCGCGCCAAGCCCGGCCCCGCGAGCCCTCGCAGCCCCCTGCCCGGACGTGGAGGTGGTGTTCGCCCGCGGCACCACTGAGCCGCCCGGGGTCGGTGGCGTCGGGCAGGCATTCGTCGACGCGCTGCGCTCGCGAGTTGGCGGTAGGTCGGTCGGTGTCTATCCGGTCAATTACCCGGCCACCAACGATTTCGCCCATTCCGTGCCAGCCGGCGCCGACGACGCGAGTGCCTATGTCCAGACCACGGCGGCGAATTGTCCGAATACGAGGATGGTGCTCGGCGGGTACTCCCAAGGTGCGGCAGTAATCGACGTTTTGACTGAAACGGTGCCGCCCAACGTGGTCGATCATGTCGCCGCTGTCGCCGTGTTCGGTAATCCAAAGAGCGCGTTGTCGAGGTCGTTGTCGGCCGGCCCGCTGCCTGCCATCGGCCCGGCATACGCACCCAAGACAATCGACTTATGCGTTCCCGGAGATCCCATCTGCTCCGACGGCGGCACGATGCTGCAGCACACTCTCTATGTGCAGACCGGCATGACAAGCCAGGCAGCGACTTTCGCCGCCGGCCGGCTGTAGACCCCAAACCTGGTTCAGTCGTCGTCGCCGATGAGCTCGGGGTGCAGCATCGGCACGTCGCGCAATTGCTCCGGAATCCCGAAACCGTCGACGAGTGCCTCGGCATACGGGCGCAGCGTGCGGCAGCGTTCGTTGATGCCCCGCGTGACGGCCTTCGCCCGTTCGGTCGACAGGTAGGTGTGCTCGGTGAACCACGCCTTGTCTTCTTCGATCACCGACAGGGCATACAGATCGCACACCATGTTGAGGACCCGTTGCGCCTCGCGGCTGTCGCACAACTCGATACCGGTGATGAACGCCTCCAAGACGATGCGGTCGATGTGCGCCGACGCCGCGCGCAGCAGGTGATCCTGCACCTCGTTGAACGCATCGAACGCGTCTTTGTCCTTCATCCGGTCCCGCAGACGTCGCGCGACGGTGGATAGCAGATATTCCTCGCGGTCCTCGAACATCTTCACCTGGGTGCCGCGGTTGAACAGGCTGCCCTCTTCCTCGTTGTCCTGCCGGCTGTCCAGAATTCTCTGCATAATCGCTTGCGCCGCGGTGCGTTTGACCACCCTGTCGCTGACAGTGCTCGCGGCGAATCTGACCCACTCGACGGGGCTCATGCTCTCGATGTCGTCGGCGTAGGCGGTCAGCAGCTCCTTCGCGACGAGCTGCATGAGCACGTGATTGTCGCCCTCGAATGTGGTGAACACGTCGGTGTCGCCCCGCAGCGCAATCAACCGGTTCTCGGCGAGATACCCCGCGCCCCCGCAGGCCTCACGTGCTTCTTGGATCGCACGGCTGGCATGCCAGGTGCTGGCCGCCTTCAGCCCAGCCGCGCGCGACTCCAGCTCGCGCTGCTCCTCGGGGTCGGGAATCTCGGTGTTCTGGACGTCATGGAGCTTGGCCACCAACTCGTTCTGCGCGAACTGCAGCGCATAAGATTTCGCGATGAGCGGCAGCAGCCGGCGTTGGTGGACGAGGTAGTCCATCAGCAGCACCTCGTGTTCACCGTCGTCCGGGGTTTTGAATTGCCTGCGTTGCAGCGCATATCGGGTGGCGATGTCCAACGCAACCCTGGCGGCTGCGGCCGCGCTGCCACCGACGGTCACGCGGCCGCG
>JAFAWC010000006.1 GCA_019242135.1 Mycobacteriaceae bacterium
CCGGGACCCGCGATGAGCTTCTTGACCTGTTTCTGGCTCTTACCGCAGAACGAGCACTTCAGCAGGTCACCGCCGTCTCCGATACGCGCCATGGTGGTCGGATCCTACTTCCTGTTCGCTGTCGTCGTCGCTGACTAGTGGTTCGTCTCGGGCGTCTGCCCCGACGCTACCCGCTCGATCGGCCGGGGTGCGACCCATCTTGACGAATCGCGTCGGTGGTATTTCAGCGCGGGCGGCTGCTGCGCTTCAGGAAACATATCCCGGGATCGCGCCCGCGGGGCGGTGTAACGCACGACCGTGTCCTTGGCGTGTCGTCGCCGTTACGCGCGCCGGGTCACGCCGACTGTGTGGACAGCTTGCGGTACTCGAGCACGGTGTCGATGATCCCGTAGTCCTTGGCTTCCTCGGCGGTGAGGATCTTGTCGCGGTCGGTGTCCTTGCGGATCACGTCGGCGTCCTTGCCGGTGTGGCGGGCCAGCGTGGTCTCCATCAGCTTGCGCATCCGCTCGATCTCGGCGGCCTGGATCTCCAGGTCGGAGAACTGGCCCTTGATGACCCCGGCCAGCGCCGGCTGGTGGATCAGCACCCGGGCGTTGGGCAGCGCCATCCTCTTGCCGGGGGTGCCGGCGGCGAGCAACACCGCCGCGGCGGAGGCGGCCTGGCCCAGGCAGACGGTCTGGATGTCGGCGCGGACGTACTGCATCGTGTCGTAGATCGCCATCAGCGAGGTGAACGAGCCGCCCGGCGAGTTGATGTACATCGTGATGTCGCGGTCGGGGTCCAACGACTCCAGCACCAGCAGCTGGGCCATGATGTCGTTGGCCGACGCGTCGTCGACCTGCACGCCCAGGAAGATGATGCGTTCCTCGAACAGCTTGTTGTAGGGGTTGGACTCCTTGATGCCGAAGCTCGAGTGCTCGATGAACGACGGCAGGATGTAGCGCGCCTGCGGCGCGAGGTCGGGGTTCATTGGTCTAGTCCTGCTCCTGGTCCTGATCCGTTGACTTCGGCACGGGTGATGATGCGGTCGACGAAGCCGTAATCCAGCGCCTCCTGGGCGGTGAACCAGCGGTCGCGGTCGGAGTCGGCGATGATGCGCTCCAGCGTCTGACCGGTGAACTCGGCGTTGAGCCGGAACATCTCCTTTTTGATCAGCGCGAACTGCTCGGCCTGGATCGCGATGTCTGCGGCGCTGCCGGTGACGCCGCCCAGCGGCTGGTGCATGAGGATGCGGGCGTGCGGCAGCGCGTAGCGCTTGCCCTTGGTGCCGGCCGCCAACAGGAACTGGCCCATCGAGGCGGCCATGCCCATCGCGTAGGTCGCCACGTCGCACGGCGCCAGCACCATCGTGTCGTAGATCGCCATGCCCGCGCTGATGGAGCCGCCGGGTGAGTTGATGTAGAGGTGGATGTCCTTGGTCGGGTCCTCGGCGGCCAACAACAGGATCTGCGCGCACAACCGGTTCGCGATGTCGTCGTCGATCTGCGAGCCGAGGAAGATGATGCGCTCGGTCAGCAACCGCTCGTAGACCGAATCCACGAGGTTGAGCCCCGGCGCGCTCGCACGCATGTCCGTCACCGCTACACCTGCTTTCTGGCTGTCATTGCTCACCTGACACTAACCAACTCCGCGCCTGTCGCACTCCCGACAGGATCCGGGTTCGCTCTCAGCGTTATTGGTCCTCGGGAGTTTCGTCGTCGGACGTTTCCTCTACTTCCTCTACTTCTTTTATTTCTTGTTCTTCTTGTTCTTCTTCTTGGGCTGCCTCCGGGCGGGGGCCGAAGAACTCCTCGGTGTCGATGGTGTTGCCCGCGGTGTCCTTGACGGTCGCGCCGCGCACGACAACCGCCAGCGCCTTGCCCCGCCGCACGTCGGCGAACATCGCCGGCAGCTGGTTGTTCTCCTGCAGGAACTGCAGCAGTTGCTGGGGCTCGACGCCGTACTGGCGCGACTGCAGCACCAGCCGCTCGGTCAGATCGTCTTGGCCGACTTGGACCTCGAGTTCATCGGCGATCGCGTCGACCAGCAGCTGCGTCTTGATCGCCTTCTGTGCGTTCTCGCGCGCGTCGGCCTCGAACTCTTCGCGGCTGCTGCCCTGCTCGGCCAACGCTTCGGCGAAGCGATCCTCGTCGTGGTCGAGACCGTGCAGCGCGTTGTGCACGGTTTCGTCGACCTGCGCCTGCACGACCGCCTCCGGCAGCGGCACATCCACCTGCTCGACGAGCGCCTCGATCGCGGCGTCGCGGATCTTCTCGGCCTGCTGTATCCGCTTGCGCCGGTCGACCTGATCGGAAAGGCTGGCTTTCAGTTCATCGACGGTGTCGAATTCGCTTGCCAGCTGGGCGAAGTCGTCGTCGAGGTCGGGCAGCTCGCGGTCTTTGACCGAGTTCACCGTGACGGTCACCTGGGCAGCCTGGCCCGCGTGCCCGCCGGCGGCCAGCGTGGTGGTGAACACCCTGCTCTCCCCCGCCGCGAGCCCGACGATCGCGTCGTCGAGGCCCTCGACGAGCTGACCCGACCCCACCTCGTGGGACATCCCCTCGGACTGCGCGTCGGGAACCGGCTCGCCGTCGATCGAGGCCGACACGTCGATCGTGACGAAGTCGCCCTTCTGGGCGGGGCGCTGCACCGCGGTCAGCGTGCCGAAGCGGACTCGCAGCGACTCCAATTCGGTTTCCACGTCCTCGTCGGTGACGTCGACCGGGTCGACGGTGATCGTGAGTGCTGTGAGGTCGGGCAGCTCGATCTTCGGCCGGACATCGACCTCCGCGGTGAACACCAGCTCGTCGCCGTCCTGCATCTTGGTGATCTCGATCTCAGGCTGACCGATCGGCTGCACCTCCGAGGTCGTGACGGCCTGGCTGTAGCGGCTCGGCAGCGCGTCGTTGACGACCTGTTCGAGCACCGCCCCGCGACCGATGCGGGCCTCGAGCAGCTTCGCCGGCGCCTTGCCCGGCCGGAACCCGGGGAGGCGGACCTGCTCGGCCAGCTGCCTGTAGGCCCGGTCGAAGTCGGGCTGCAACTCGGCGAACGGCACCTCGACGTTGATCCGGACCCGGGTGGGACTGAGCTGCTCGACGGTGCTTTTCACGTCCGGGCTCCTATCTATTTCGCGTCATGTCTGGTCGGGGTGACAGGATTTGAACCTGCGGCCTTCCGCTCCCAAAGCGGATGCGCTACCAAGCTGCGCTACACCCCGCGGGTGTGACCAGGCGATCCTACGGCCTGGCGCGCAGCCGGCCACAGTCGGATTTCGCCGGTTGGCTTCGGCCGGAAAAGCACCGTACAGTGCCCTCGTGCTGTCCCAGCGGGCGTAGCTCAGTGGTAGAGCCCTAGTCTTCCAAACTAGCAACGCGGGTTCGATTCCCGTCGCCCGCTCTGAGTCTCGAGTCCCTACGCGCGCTCGGCCGTCATGTGCATGTCCACCGTGCCCTGGCACGGGCCGCTTTCGATGTCGGTGTGCAGCGTCCCGGACAGTGTGCCGTCGGGTTGCGGCGTGTAGCGCGCCTGGCCGCGGGCCGGAGCCCACTGAACCGTCCCATCGGGCATCATGCAGTCCCACTGAAAATCGCTGGCCTGCGTCCACGACGAGCCGTCCCAGGTGAATCGAACCGGTTGCGGGACGGTCGGGTTGCTCGGCGGCGGACCGCCGACGATCGTGGCGGTGCAGGTGCCGCCCGCACAGCTCGAGCTGAACACGTAGGTGCTGGTGTGCTGCTCCTCGGGATCACCGACCGCCATGCTGGTCCCGGTCTTCGGTCCCACGAGGAACGTGATCGCGTACGCGCCGTTCCAGGACGGGTCGGCCGACGCTGTCGGGCACAGCGCCAGCGCGACGCCCAGCTGCGCGGCGAACAGGCCCGCGAGACCGAGTCGGTTCATCGGTAGTGAGTGTCGCAGAAGCACCGCTGGTTTTGTCGCGAAGGAACCGCATCCGGCGTCGGTAGGCTGGGCGTCATGAATATGGCGCTGGTGCTGATCCTGGTGGTGGTGGTCGTGGCGATCGCGCTCGCGGTGATGAGCTCGTCGCGGGCCTCGCGCAACCGGACCGCCGCCTCGCTCGCCGATGCGAAAGCCGACGCGCGGCGGGTGATCGAGCGGCTCGGCGGTCAGGTGCTCAACCTCACCGGTAGCGACGACGCGTCAAAGCAGGCGCTGGCCGACGCGTCCGAGCGCTACACGGCGGCGTCCTCGCAGATCGACCAGGCCACCACCGTGCGGCAGGCGCAGTTGGCCAGGGAAAGCGCGCTGGAAGGCCTCTACTATGTGCGCGCCGCACGCCAGGCGATGGGCATGGATCCCGGCCCGGAGCTCGAATCGCTGGGCGGCCAGCGCTCGGCCGGCGCGGTGAGCGAGAACCGCAGCGTCGACTACGAAGGGCGCCAGATCCAGGCGTCGCCGACGCCGTCGGCGAGCACACCGAACTACTACCCGGGCGGCACCGTGGCCGGGCGCCCGGTGCCCGCGGGCTGGTACTCCGAGCCGTGGTGGAAGACCGCGCTGGTCGCCGGCGCCTGGGGCGTCGGCTCGGCGCTGCTGTTCGACACACTGTTCTCCGGGATGCACGGAATCGGCTACTCGGGGTTCGACAGCGGTTACGGCAGTGGGTATGACGCCGGTTTCGACGCCGGGCAGTACCAGGCCTTCGACGGTGGGCAGTACCAGGGCTTCGACGGCGGGCAGTATCCGGACAACAGCGGCTGGGACAGCGGCGTCGGGGACAGCAGCGGCTGGGGTGACTTCGGGGGCGATTTCGGCGGCGGCGACTTCGGCGGAGGCTTCTGAGTCGCTACGTCTGACAGGTCGGGCACCAGAACACGTTGCGCCCTTCCAGGACTGCGGTCAGCACCGGTGTGCCGCACACGCGGCACGGATCACCGGCGCGACGGTACACATAGGTCCGCGGCCGGCCGGGCGCATACGACGGGGCGCCGCGGTCATGTTCGGGACGCACGACGTGGATCCGGCCGCGCCGGTACCCAATGCGCATCAACTGCACCAAATCGCCCCAGAGAGCTTCGAATTGGTCGTGGGTGAGCTGTATGCCGGGCCGCTGCGGGTTGATGCCGTGGCGGAACAGCAGCTCGCTGCGGTAGACGTTGCCGACACCCGCGATCACCGCCTGGTCCATCAACAAGGCACCAATCGGCCGCTGCGACTTGGCGATTCGCCGCCATGCCCGCTCCGGGTCGGCGTCGCGGTGCAGCGGGTCGGGGCCGAGTCGGGCCAGCACGGCGTCGACCTGCGCCTCGTCGAGCACCTCGCAGGCGGTCGGGCCGCGCAGGTCGGTGCCGAAGTCGGCGCCGACCATCCGCATGCGCACTTCGCCGACCGGACGCGGTTGGGATTGTTCGGGCGCCAGCTCCCAGTCGCTGAACGCCCCGTACAACCCGAGGTGAACGTGCACGATCGGGCCGCCGGCATAGCGGTGAAAAAGATGCTTGCCGTACGCGCTGGCGCGCCGCAGCACCCGACCGTCGACGATCGCCGCGCCGTCGGCGAACCGGCCCTGCGGGCTGGACACCCGTACCGGTCGGCCACCGAACCTTCGTTGATGCAGCCGGGCCAGCCGGTGCAGCGTGTGACCTTCGGGCACGTCTAGTCCGGCGCCCCCGGGACCGGTGGCGCCTGGTGGGTGCGTTCGTATTCGGCGAGGATGTCGATACGGCGTTGATGGCGTTCGGCTTTCGACCACGGCGTGGACAGGAACGCATCGACGATGGCCAGCGCCTCCTCGAGGGTGTTCATCCGCGCGCCGATCCCGATCACCTGCGCATCGTTGTGCTCGCGGGCGAGCGACGCGGTCTGGGTGTTCCAACCCAGCGCGCAGCGAATGCCGGGCACCTTGTTCGCGGCGATCTGCTCCCCGTTTCCCGATCCCCCGATCACGATGCCGAGGCTGCCCGGGTCGGTGAGCGTGCGTGAGGCGGCCGCGATGCAAAACGCCGGATAGTCGTCCTCGGCGTCATAGGTGAACGCGCCGCAGTCGACGGGCTCGTGACCGGTTCGCTCGAGGTGGTCGATGATCGTGTTCTTGAGTTCGAATCCCGCGTGGTCAGAACCGAGGTAGACGCGCATGGCCGACATTGTGTCAGGAGCGGTACGGTTTGGTCACCGGCAGCGCCCCCGAAAGCGATGAACGATGTCCAACCATTTCACCGGCTTAAGCCTCGGCCCCCCGCTCGGAGACCAACGACTGGATTTGTGCGACCTGTACGCGTTTCAGTCGCCGGTCAACCCGGACCGCACCGTGCTGATCCTCAACGCCAACCCGAACGCCGATGCGTTGCACCCC
>JAFAWC010000645.1 GCA_019242135.1 Mycobacteriaceae bacterium
CCGGGCGCAGTCAACAAACGTCCGCGCCGCCGCCGCCATCGCGGCGTCGCCCGGATCGACACCGCAGACGAAAGTGCCCAGCCGGCGCCGGGTCTCGACCATGCCGGCCGCCTCGAGCTCGCGGTACGTCCGAGCGACGGTGTTCACCGCCAATCCGAGCCGCGCGGCGAGATCGCGCACCGTTGGCAACCGGGCGCCTGCGATCAGCCGTCCGTCCCGGATGCCGTCGATGATCTGGGTCCGCAGTTGGTCGAACAGCGGAACGTCCGCGTTCGCGTCCAGCCGTACCCAGTCGGTCAGCTCGGACACCTGCTCAACATAACGCGTGGGGAGGACCGCGAAGAGCAGACCAGCACCGATGAGCGCTTGCGCGAAGAGCAGACCAGCACCGATGAGCGCTTGCGCGAAGAGCAGGCAAGTAACGTTGGGTTGTGCGGGTGACGGTGCTGAGCGGCGCAGGGATGTCGGCCGAGAGCGGGGTCGAGACGTTCCGCGACGCCCAAACCGGACTGTGGGAGACATTCGACCCTGAAGAACTCGCCAGCCCGCGGGCGTGGCGGCGACAGCCCGACGTGGTGTGGGCCTGGTATCTGTGGCGCTATCACGTGGTGAAGGCCGTTGAGCCGAACGCCGGGCACCTTGCCGTCGCGGATTGGCAGCGCCATGCCGATGTCCGCGTGGTCACCCAGAACATCGACAACCTGCACGAGCGGGCCGGCAGTCGACACGTTGCGCACCTTCACGGCAGCCTGTTCGACTTCCGGTGTTCGCGGTGCGGCAGGCCCTATACCGGCGATCTGCCGGATATGGCTCAGCCGGTCGGTGCGGTTGATCCACCGACATGCGAGTGCGGCGGCACGATCCGGCCGGGGGTGGTGTGGTTCGGCGAGCCGCTCCCCGACGAGCCGTGGCAGCGGGCGGTCGAAGCGGTGGCGGGCGCAGATCTCGTGGTGGTGGTCGGCACCTCCGGAATCGTGTATCCCGCCGCGGGATTGCCGTCGGCGGCGCTGGCACAGGGCATCCCGGTGGTGGAAGTCAATCCCGACACCACGCCTCTCTCGGAGAGCGCGACGGTCACTGTGCGCGACACCGCCGCCCGAGCACTGCCGGGCCTGCTGGACCGGCTCGATGAATTGATCGGCTGAGTCTGCCGACCCAACGGGCGGGTCGACCGGCGCTACACCGGCCGGGTGGCCCGACCGAGTGCGATCTCGGCGGAGGGCACGGGTACCCAGGAGGGGAACACGAGGCTGCGGTCACTCGTCTGCCGGACAAACCCCGCATTCTCGATGGCCTGCTCGGTGGCGCGGTGGGTGTGGCAGTTGCCGAACAGGCGGGGCCACACGGTCGCATCCGCTGCCCGCTGCAACCGGCCCCGCACGCCCGTGCTCGCGACGTGTTCGAGGTAGCGCAGCTGCCCACCGGGTCGAAGTAGCGAGAACAGTTGACGCAAAACCCCATCCAGGTCTTCGACGGAACACAGCACCAGCGAGCACACCACGGCGTCGAACTGTCCGCTGGGTTCGAATTCTTCGACGGTGCCCGCCGTGACGGAGACGGGTACCGGTGCGGTGGCGGCTGACCGCCGGGCGGCGGCGGTCAGCAGGGGCTCCGGCTCCACTGCGACGACGTCCTGCACCGATGCCGGATACAGTACAAAGTTCGTGCCGGTCCCGGCGCCGACTTCGAGGACGCGACCCGACAGACCGGCGAGATTCTTCTCCCGCAGCTGCCGTATCGATTCGGGCTCGTGCTCGACCAAGAACATCCATATCCGCGCGAAGAACGGGTTTCGGTCACGCTCGCGTCCGTCAGTCATCGCCATCCTTGAGTTTCATCAGCTGCCGGGCCGCTTGCTGCGGGCACGCGTCGTACCCGATGATGCCGCTGACGATCTGACCGCAACAGACCGCGCGCAACACCCGGTCGGTGAACACCTCGACATCGCCCCATGGCAAATACGGCTTGGCGATCAGCAGCGCAGCCACCCCGTGAGCGGCCGTCCACAGTTCGAGCGCCACGCGCGTCGGATCGTCGCGGGCGTAGATGCCCTCGTCCATCATGGCCTGCACACCGGCCCGCATGTGCGCGAACGCCGAACTGTTGAGCGTGACATCGACATCGCTGTCGGGCCGTCCTTCGCTCATCGTCGCGATGCGGTACAGCTCCGGCGTCTGCAACGCAAACCGCACGTACGCCCGGCCGAGCGCGCTCAACACATCCAGCGCGGTGGTCTGCCCGGTCGCGGCGCGTTGCATCTCTTCGTCGAGCTTCTCGAAGTAGCGCGCGCACACGGCGTCCAGCAGCGCGTCTTTGTCTTTGAAGTGCAGATAGATCGACGGCGGCGTCACGCCCACGCGTTCCGCGACAGAGCGGATCGAAACCGATTTCGCATGACCCGTCTCCAGCAGCAGCTCCGTAGCCGCATCCATAATCTCGTCACGAAGTAGGTCGCCGGCACCGCGAGGTGCCCGTCTCCTGCGGTCGGCGCTACGAACGGGAATCGACATGCTGAGCAGCCTCCGTGACAACCTCGCCGCGAGTCTCGCCGGACTCGCTGATCCCGAATCGATCGTGCAGGCGCGCCAATGGCTTAGGCGCCCACCAGTTCGCGCGTCCCAGCACGTGCATGAACGCGGGCACGAGCAGCATCCGCACCAGCGTCGCGTCCACCAACACTGCAAGCGTGAGACCAACACCGAACATCCGCATGAACGACACCTGAGCGGCGATCAACGCCGCGAACGAGATCGACATCAAGAGCGCCGCCGCGGTCACCACGCGACCGGTGCGCGCCAAACCGAGCGCGACGCTTTCGTCATTGTCTGCACGTGTTCGCCTGGATTTCGTCCAGTATTCGCGAATCCTGGAAATGAGGAACACCTCGTAATCCATCGAGAGCCCGAATGCGATGCAGAACAACAGCACCGGCATGTTGGCGACCAACGTGCCGGTGGCCGTGGTTCCGAACGCGCCCAGATGGCCGTCCTGAAAAATCCACACCAACGCACCGAACGCCGCCGTCAACGACAACACATTGAGCAGCAAGGCTTTCAGCGGCAGCACGACACTGCCGGTCAGCATGAACAGCAGCACGAAGGTGATGACCGCGATGACGGACAGCACAGAGGGGATCCGTGACGTGACCGCCGCGCTGCTGTCGCGGTTGATCTGAGCCGTGCCGGTGAGCATGACCTGACGACCCGCCGGGCCGCGCACGGCATGCAGCCGGTCGAGCTGGGTCTCAGACGCCTGGCTGAACAACGGAGCGGTGCTGCCGATCGTCATGAACGCCCGACCGCCGGCGACTCCCGTTGCCGCCGAGGGCGGCCCGACCAGCACGCCACCCACGAACGTGCCTGCCGGCGCCGAGACGGAGGACACATCCGGCACCTTGGACACCGCCGCGGCGTAAGCGCTGAGCTCGTCCGGGACCACGCCGGACATCTCCGGAATGACGGCAATGACGTCGGTGGCGGTGTCGACGGCGAAGTCGCTGCGTAGACTGTTTCCGATCTGGCGGGCCGATGCCGACGACGGAAGAACACGGTCGTCGGGGAACCCCCATTTCGCACCCAGAAACGGAGCACCGAGCACCAATAGCAGCGCGATGATCGCCACGCCCACCGGAATCGCATGGTGCGTAACGAATTTCGTGCTGCGATACCAAAACGTCTGATCGACCGCTTTGCGGATAGGCTCCGGTCGGCCCGCAAGCCGGCGGCCCAACTTCCGCACGTCAAACGAATCGAGCCGATCCCCGAGCAGCGCGATCGCCGCAGGAGCCACGATGATCGCCGCGGCGGCCGCGAAGGCCACCACGGCGACCCCGGCGTAGGCGAACGACTGCAAGAAGTACATCGGGAACAGCACCATCGCGACCATCGACAGCGCGACGGTCATCGCCGAGAACAGCACAGTTCGACCCGCGGTCATCATCGTGCGGACCAACGCCTGGTCACGATCGGCGCCCTCAGCGACCTCGTCGCGGTAGCGGCTGATGATC
>JAFAWC010000061.1 GCA_019242135.1 Mycobacteriaceae bacterium
GCCGCGGACTTCGCCTCCCGCCGAAACCGTTCCTGGTAGGTCTGGTCGTCAGCCAAGTTCGCAGGCAGCACCTTGAGCGCCACTATGCGTTCGGTGACAATGTCGTAGGCACGCCACACCTCGCCCATGCCGCCGCGGCCCAGCAACTCCACCAACCGGTATCGCCCGAAGGGTGTGCCCTCCACACCAACCTCCCAGCAAGCGCAGTTCAGCAAACACTCTAAGGCGCGGGGAATAGCGTCGGGACAAAATGCGCTTGTTTAGCAGCGGGCGTGGTCGGGGCGTGGCCGTAGCCATCGAGCGTCGAGCCAACTGCTTCCTTACAGGCATTCGCCCGCGTGGACCGTGTGGCACGTCGGACATGCGCTCTGGTGGGTGGCGCCGCCTTCGCGCGCCGTAGCCCTGGCATCGCGCGACGGCCGGGCGGTCGGCGACCTGACGCGGGTGTGCGGCGGATAAAGATCGGAGAGCTTTGGCTCACCGAGGGCCGACAAGACTCGGTCAATCACCTCACAAACTTCGGCGACGAACTCGCTCCTTCGATCCGCGGCGACCGTGTCGGTCGGTGGCCAGGTTCTGAGAACGTGAACACCCGGGCGGATGAAGAACTGTTTGACGGTGGGCTGATTATTCGCGCGATAAGCGTGGCGTTGTCGATGCTGGTGTTCTTCTGCGACCCGCACCACCCCTGGCAGCGCGGCACCAACGAGAACACCAATCGCCTGCTGCGCCAATACCTGCACAAGAAAGCCGACCTGGGCTGCTTCATCCAGGATCAGCTCGACTGTGTCGCCGCGAAACTCAACCACCGCCCCCGCCGGGTGCTGGGCTGGACCACCCCGGCTGAGACGTTCGACACCGCCAGGCCGCAGTCGCTTCGACCTGCGTAGCGCTGACGTTTTGGACTGCGATCATGACCCTATGAGCGCCGCAGGACTTCCCGACATCGACATCGCCCGCGTCCAACGCTGGTGCGCCAACCAAGTCCCAGAGCACCTTCTCAGCGAGATCCGTGTCGAATGCGACATCACCCCAAGACATCTGACCATCTGCGAATGCCGCCCACCCTGGCGCGAGGACCTCGGGTCCGATTGGACCCGGTTCCCCATCGCGCGCCTGCACTACACCAAAACCACCGGACTATGGGCCCTGTACTGGCGCGACCGCAACCTCAAATACCACCGATACCAATTTCTGGAACCCAGCCCCCAAATCCAAGTCCTACTTGACTATCTCGACAGCGGCGCAGACCCGATCTTCTGGGGGTAGGGACCGACTACCCTCGTCCCCAGTGATGCACTGACCGACTGGGCTCAAGCCCCTGGCCTTCCCCAGCCTGGCGGCCGGTTAGTATCCAGGTGTCCTTGCTGCCGCCACCCGACGACGAGTTGACTATCCGCGAACCTCGGCTGGCTACGCGCGTCAACGCGGCAGGCGAAACGTGGGCCGACACCAATCCACCCGCGTCGGCACGCAGGTGCACGAAGGTGCGCAGGTCGACATGATGCGGATACATGCCATCACCGTCGAAGGACGGGTGTGTCGATAGGGCGATCGTCTCCTGGGCGATGAACCGCTCCGGGTGGGTGTGCAGTTCATGTCGGCGTGCCTCCAGGGCCGCGTCGGAGGCGTCTGGTCCGATCAGCACGCCGCTCCCGCCGAGCCCGTCGATTGGTTTGGTCACGAGGTCGGCGAGGTTGGCCAGCACGTAATCGCGCTGGGCGCGCTCGGCGCAGATCCAGGTCGGAACCTGCTCGAGCTTCGGCTTCTCGCCGAGGTAGTACTCGATCATGGCGGGGACGAACGCGTAGATCGCCTTGTCGTCGGCGACGCCGTTGCCCAGCGCGTTGACGCTCGTGAGGTGTCCCTCGGCGATTGCGCCGAGCAGACCCTGCCGCAGCGGTGCACCGTCGTAGCCGGTGGAGGACAGGAGCATGTCCTCGTCCATGCGGGTGTAGACAACGTCGACACGTTGGACGCCAGGACCTATGTGGCGCACCAGATTTCCGTCGCGGACTGAGAGGTTAGACGGCTGCACCAACGCGACGCCCATCTCCTCGGCGAGGAAGGTGTGCTCAAACCAGGCGGAGTCCTCCCAGCCGGCAGACAGCAGCGCGATCACGAGATCGTCGGGCGCGTGTCGCGGGGCGGCCGCGCACAGTGTGTCGAACAGCATTTGCGGGGCTCGGTCGACGTCGTCGATCGCGGCCGGGGCCTGCAGCTCTGGAAGATGCTTGGCGAGCAGCCGGTGGTTGACGATCGCATACGCCGACCCCGACGGCACCCGCAGGTTGTCCTCGAGCACCAGCCAGTGGCCGCCCCGGTTACACACCAGGTCGGTGCCGCTGATGTGGGCACGCACGGCGTCGCCGGCGAGCCGCCCTGTGGACCGGAAGCCGGGCGCCCGATCGAGCGCCTGCACGCCGATGATCCCGTCGTTGAGGATCTCCTGCGCGGAATAAATGTCGCGCAAGAACGCGTCCAGCGCCCTGGCGCGCTGACCCAGCCCGTCGCACAGGTTGGTCCACTCGTCGGCGGCGACCATCCGTGGCACCAGGTCCAACGGAAATAGCTGGGCACGGCTCTGGCCGGTGACACGGAACGTGATGTTGTCGGCCCGCTGCTCCTGCTCGATGCCGCCCTCCCGGAACCGCAGCGCCGCTGCGCCAAGGTTGGCGATGGTCTGTAGGACGTTGTGGTAGCCGGGCCGGGGTTGGCCCGCGGTGTCGACGGCCTCGTCGTAGTTGACGTCGACCCCGTTATCGGCATCGGTGCTCGTCAGGTAGCCGAACAGCAGGGTTGGGTCGTCGCCGACGGCGGTTGCGGTGTTGGGCCAGCGGCCGGCGGTCTCGGCGTACAGCTGGTCGACCACGTCGGTGAGGCGGCCCCGACGGCGCAACGCTCGACGCTGGCGCGCAGACGAGGTACCGGCGATCAGCACCTGACGGGTGAGCTCGCTGACGATGTCCCAGTCGCCTGTTTCTTCGAGTTGCGCCCGCAGCGAACGCACCAGCTCGGTGACGACCTCGGCCGCGGGCCTGCTGGCCGGGCCGCTGACATCGATGAGCTGGCCCTCCAGCCCGGACCGGGCCGCCCGCCACAGCGCCGCCCGGCCCAACGTCGGGGAAATCGGCGCCGGCGAAGCTCCGGCGCGCAGTGCTCCGGCCTCGCGTTCGACCAGTGCCCGGAACAGGCCGGCGATGAGCACAATCGTGTCCACCGACGGGCAGCTGTCGCATACCCGCAGCTCCAGCGTCGACGCCGACGTCGACGGCCGGACGTCAAAGTAGACCATCTTCTCGTCGGTGATGACCCCGCTGGTGACCAAGTCGCGGACCAGCTCGTCGTATTCGGCGGCCGAATGCACCGGGGCGGCCAGGCCGGTCGTCGGCCAGCGCTGCCAGACCAGGGTGCGCACGCTCGAATAGCCCGTGTCGGAGCCGTCGGCCCAGAACGGCGAGCTGGTGGACAGCGCGAGCAGCGTCGGCAAATGGGGCGACACCCGGTTGCCGACGGCGACTGCTTCGTCGCGGTCGGCGACATCGATATGCACCTGGGTGCCGCAGATCAGTTGTTCGCGTGCGAGCAGTTGATAGTCGGCGAGCATCTGGCGATAGCGCACGGTCTGGGTGACCTGCATCTCGGCCGGGACCGACAGCGGGACGGCCCCCGCCGCGACCACACCCATTCCCAGGTCGGCCGCGGCGTCGACGAGAACGCGGCGATGCCCGACCAACTCGGCACGCAGCTCGTCGAGGGTGTCGACCACCCTGCTGTTCGTCTCGACAACGCAGCGCTGAAGCTCGGCGACATAGTGATCGGACAGCCGCTCCAGCAGTTCTGGTGCCTGAGCTGTCAGCCGCCTCGTCTTCAGATCAACGAGGTGAAACTCCTCTTCGACCCCCAAGGTGCGCGGCGACTCGCGTCGCATGAGGACACCGTATGGGGAGGCAGTTACCGTCGTGTTAAGTGGGCAGCTCGACAGGCCCCGCCCGCCCCGACGCTAGCCCGGCAGTCAAACCGATCGAAGTTTCGTTAAGGAAGCCACTGGCCTGCGTAAACTCTTGTGGAGCTGCCGGGAATCGAATCCGTTTCGGGGTGCTGGTCTCTGAGCCGAACCGGCACTTAGCTGCGAAATGACCGACACGCCGCCTAAGCCTAAGCTAAGCAGCACGGACCTGCGCAGCACTCATCGCAGTGTGAACTGGCTTGCTCTGACTGTGAATTCCATGCCCGCCAGGCGAAGCTAGCCGGGCCCGTCGCTCGCCGCGGCGAGCAGCGGCACGATTATCTCGCTCACGGGTGCGGGCAGGCCGTGCTTGCGAGCCTTACGCAGGATCACGCCGTTGCGGATGTCCCACTCGAGCGCTCTGCCGGTCAGACGATCGCCGAGCATCGAGGTGGCGATGTCGGCGTCGTGGTGAGGGCTCAAGAATCCGCCAAGGCGTCCGCTGCAACCTGTAGGTGACCCGCTACGGCAGCGGAAACCGGCGACTAACCCAAGGCATCACCGCACGCCGGGAACCTCGAAAAGTTCATCGGAAAGGAAAACGATCAAGACCGCAACCCTCGCGCTGATCGCACCAGCGATTGTCACAGTAACCATTGCCCTCCCGGCCATCGCGCACGCCATGGCAGGACCGCCTAGTTTTCAGACCCCGTCGGGAAATATCACTTGCTGGGTGGCAGAAATCTCGGTTAGCTGCGTGGTTAACAATCACACCTATGCGCCACCGCCGGGCGACTGTGCTCTGGCGCAGAATTTCGATTGGCGCGATTTCGTTCTCCTACAGGGCAAGTCGCCAGAGCTGCGCTGCTCCTCGCAGTTTGATTTGCCCTCTGATATGACGCCTATGACGCTCGACTACGGCCAAACGTACTCCTACGGCGTAATGACCTGCGGCAGCGAGCCAGCGGGGATCACATGCACCGACAACAGCACCGGTCACTTCTTCCGGGCGTCGCCGGAGTCCTACCAACTGGGGTGATGATGGTGACGCTGATGGACGCGACCAATAATCACCTCAACCGAGGCGGATCCGATATGTGCGCCGCGGTTTTGCACCGGCGGGTGCTGCTTGGGTCCCGGGCCGTCACGCTTATTGGCCTTCTGTCCGCCGTCGTAGTGGCCGCCTGTGCGCACACAACAGGTGGCACAGCGCAGGCTGATCATCAGGTCAGCTCCGAGATGCCCGAAGCCGGTCCGGCGACCCCGGTGCCCACGCCCGGCAGCCGCGCGGTCACGTTCGAGGACTTGCAGTGGGCCCCCGTGCCGGCGCTTTGCGAGCACGATCCAGGCCAACTGAGAAACGGGCAATTGCCGCCACAAGAGGGGCATCTCGGAAACGTCGGCATCGCTTTGAACTACAAGACTGGCGCTTACAAGGTGGCGTTTGGCGACCTGACGGGGGGCGAAGGCG
>JAFAWC010000408.1 GCA_019242135.1 Mycobacteriaceae bacterium
CCCGCCACCACCAGAATGATTCCGAGAATGATCATGTGTAACACCTCCTTCTGGGAGGGGTTACCCAGATTTGGGACACCCGGCACATAATTGCCGAACCCCGCTTTTGCCCGAAGCAATCGCCTCAGGCGCGCGTCATCCCGGCCGTACGCCGACCGCGCCCGACGGTGTCAGCGGCTGCGGGGCCGCCGCGGGCGCGCGCCCCTGGCGGGCAGGCTGACGACCTTGGTCGCCGATTGTCGGTGGTCGCTGAGCTGAACAACGCCCTCGGCGTCGCTGCCCACCGGTTGCGCCGCGCCCTCGAGTACCTCGCCGACCGCACGGACGGCGAGGGGCAGCGCGCTGTTGGTCAGGACCTTGAACAGCGGCACCGCGGCGATGAAAACGGCGAGCGGCGGCTCAATCAGGCCGAGACCGAGCGCGGCGGCGATCCCGCCGAAATAGCCGACCGACCGCGGGACGTCGATCTCGACGCGGCCGACCTCGATCTCCAGCACGTTGCCCGGGGTGCCTATCCGGACCTGCACCGCGCGGTCGGACATCGTTGCGCCTCCTTACTTTTTGCGACCTGTTGCGCGCCCGGTCTCGTCAGGCGTCTGCGAGGGCGTCACCCAACTCCTGCGCGACCTTGCTGTGGTAGTTGCTGGCTAACACGTGGCCGGCGGCGATCACCAACGCAACGGGCCAATCGATGACCTCGAGCGCGGCGAGACCCGCCAACGCGCCGTAGTACGCGAGCTGCTCGGGTCGTGGGATTCGAACGTTGCCGACGACCGGTAGGGTCACGGCGAAGGTTTCTGCCTCACGCACGCGCTCGACAGCGTTGCGATGGGGAACCTGGCGTCTCAATTTTTCGGCCATTGTTTGCTTTCTCGTCATGGGTAATTCAACGCTCGGCGGCTATGTGTCGGTCACAGTGGGGACTGTGTCCAACCGCTCTACCGGCCTGAGTCCGGACCCGCTGACCGATGTGGTGGCGCGGGCCTTGACCATCCCGTTGCGCGAACTGTACGCACTGCTCTGGCGCGCCGGCATCGTCGAGATGGGCGACCGGTCCGTCTCGGAGGACCCCGCTCCCCTGCGCTGAGCAAGAACGCGGGAGATTGCGGCGGTGGCGAGCGTCGCCGCGGTCGCCGACCCCATCGCCTGGGCCCAGCCGACCGGACCCAGCGGGGTGCTGCCGAGCAGATTACTGACACCGGGCGTGCTGACAACGACGCCCATTGCGGCCAGCGAACCGAGCGCGGTCACCACGACGAGGCCGCTGCGGGAGTCGAGCAGGGTCTGACCCAGCTGGGTAGCGACCAGCGCGACCAGTGCCACCGTCGACGCCCGTTGCGGCCGTCCGGTGAGACTGGCCATGGTCCACGCCAGCGTGGCGCCCGCCGCCGTCGTCGCGCCGCGCACCCCCACGGTCCGCCATAACGCCGCCTCGTCGAGTCCGCGCCGCTGCGGCTCGCCATTTTCGTTCGGCTCGCTGACCGCCAGCGCCGCCGCGGGCAGTGCGTCGGTCAGCATGTTGACCAGCAGCAGCTGGCGAGTGTTCAACGGCGCACGGCCGGTGATCGCGCTGCCAATGATCGCGAACAGCACTTCCCCGGCGTTGCCGCCGAGCAGCACGCAGACCGCGGCTTGGACTCGCAGCCACAGCTTGCGGCCCTCCTCCAGAGCGTCGAGCAGTGAGCTGATGCGGCCGTCGAGCAACATCACGTCAGCAGCGGTACGCGCGGGGTCGCTTCCGCGCGCCGCGACACCGATTCCCACCGTGGCCGCCCGGATGGCCGCAGCGTCATTCGCCCCGTCGCCGACCATCGCGCAGACCCGACCCGTGCGTTCGAGCGTCTCCACCACCTGCACCTTGTTCTCCGGAGACATACGTGCGAACACCAGCCGTTCGGCGACGGCCCGCTCCTGGTCGCGACGGGACATAGCGTCCCACTCCATACCGCTGATCACCTGGTCGGTGGTGACGGGCATGCCGAGCTCCTCGGCGATGGCGGCGGCCGTGATCGGATGATCTCCGGTGATCAGCCGCACTCCGATGTCTTGCGCGGCCAGCGACGCCAGCAGGGCCGCCGCCTCGGCCCGCGGCGTGTCGGACAGCCCGAGAAGCCCGTCGAGACGCAGTCCCGAGCCGCACAGGGCCGCGAACGCATCCGGGTCGTCACGCGCCGACCGGGCCTGCGACGGCGTCAGCGTCCGCCGGGCGACCGCGATCA
>JAFAWC010000430.1 GCA_019242135.1 Mycobacteriaceae bacterium
TATGCGATCGGGATTGCTCGTAGTAATCGGTTGGCGCGTCGATGCCGCGCTAGTCCCCGCACGGGCATAGCCACCCGCATCGACGCGCAACCCTCGTACAGCAGCTGACGCTGACGGGGGTTTTTTGTTGCCCCTGACCCAATATTCAAGACACCCAAGAGGACATTGTGAGCGCACCAACCACGCGGTCGACTGAGCGGTCGACCCCGCCGGGCACAAACGGGTCGAGTCAAGCTAAACGAGTTGCGCCTCAACAACTCACCGGCGCCCAGGCAGTGGTCCGGTCGCTGGAGGAGCTCGGCGTTGACATGATCTTCGGAATCCCCGGCGGCGCAGTGCTTCCGGTGTATGACCCGCTATTCGATTCGCACAAGCTGCGTCACGTGCTGGTACGCCATGAGCAAGGCGCCGGCCACGCCGCCAGCGGCTACGCGCACGCCACCGGTCGCGTCGGGGTCTGCATGGCGACGTCGGGGCCGGGCGCCACCAATCTGGTCACCCCGATCGCCGACGCGCAGATGGATTCCATCCCGGTCGTCGCGATCACCGGCCAGGTCGGGCGCCCGATGATCGGCACCGACGCATTCCAGGAGGCCGACATCTCCGGCATCACGATGCCGATCACCAAGCACAACTACCTGGTGCGCGACGGCGACGAAATCCCGCGCGTGCTGGCCGAGGCGTTTCATATCGCCGTCTCCGGCCGTCCCGGGGCGGTGCTCGTCGACATCCCCAAGGATGTCCTGCAGGGCCAGTGCACGTTCAGCTGGCCGCCCGTTCTGGAGCTGCCCGGGTACAAACCCAACCGCAAACCTCACGCCAAGCAGATCCGGGCGGCCGCCAAACTCATCGCCGAGGCTCGCAAGCCGGTCCTCTACGTCGGCGGCGGCGTCATCCGGGGTGATGCGAGCGCCGAGCTGCTGGATCTTGCCGAGCTGACCGGCATTCCGGTCGTCACCACGCTGATGGCACGAGGCGCGTTTCCCGACAGCCACCCGCAACACCTGGGCATGCCCGGCATGCACGGCACCGTTGCGGCGGTGGCCGGGCTGCAGCGCAGTGACCTGCTCATCGGACTGGGCACCCGGTTCGATGATCGGGTCACCGGCAAGCTGGCCAGCTTCGCCCCGGAGGCCAAGGTGATCCATGCCGACATCGACCCCGCCGAGATCAGCAAGAACCGCAACGCCGACGTGCCGATCGTCGGCGACATCGGCGCGGTGATCACCGATCTGACCGAGGCGTTGCGCAAGACCGGCCCGCGCCCCGACGGCCTCGACGACTGGTGGGAGTATCTGCGGGGCGTGCAGAGCACCTACCCGCTGAGCTACGGCCCGCAAAGCGACGGCAGCCTCAGCCCGGAGTACGTCATCGAGATGCTGGGCAAGATCGTCGGCTCCGACGCTGTGTATGTCGCCGGCGTCGGCCAACACCAGATGTGGGCCGCCCAATTCATCCGCTACGAGAAGCCGCGCACATGGATCAATTCCGGTGGGCTCGGCACGATGGGCTACGCAGTTCCCGCGGCGATGGGCGCCAAGCTGGCGCGGCCCGACGCCGAGGTGTGGGCCATCGACGGTGACGGCTGTTTCCAGATGACCAACCAGGAGCTGGCGACCTGCGCAATCGAAGGCGCACCGATCAAAGTGGCGATCATCAACAACGGCAACCTCGGCATGGTGCGCCAGTGGCAGACGCTGTTCTACGACGAACGCTACAGCCAGACCGACCTGGCCACCCATTCCCGCCGGATCCCCGACTTCGTCAAGCTCGCCGAAGCGCTGGGTTGCGTCGGGCTGCGTTGTGACCGTCACGAGGATGTCGCAGACGTCATCCATCAGGCACGCGCGATCAACGACCGGCCGGTCGTGATCGACTTCGTAGTCGGCGCCGACGCCCAGGTGTGGCCGATGGTGGCCGCCGGCACGAGCAACGACGAAATCCAGGCCGCGCGCGGCATCCGGCCGTTGTTCGACACGGAGGACCTGGTCTAGTGACGATCTCCACGCACACGCTGTCGGTGCTCGTCGAGGACAAGCCCGGCGTTTTGGCCCGCGTCGCCTCACTGTTCTCACGGCGTGGCTTCAACATTCAGTCGCTGGCCGTCGGTGCCACCGAGCAGAAGAACCTGTCGCGGATGACGATCGTTGTCGCCGTGGAGGACCTGCCGTTGGAACAAGTCAGCAAGCAGCTGCACAAACTGATCAACGTGATCAAGGTCGTGGAGCAGGAGAACGAGAACTCGGTGTCTCGCGAGCTGGCGTTGATCAAGGTGCGTGCCGACGCCGGCACCCGCGGCGAGGTGATCGAGGCGGTGAACCTGTTCCGCGCCAAGATCATCGACGTCTCCACAGAGTCCCTGGTCATCGAGACGACCGGCACGGAGGAAAAGCTCGAAGCCCTGCTGCGAGTTCTCGAGCCGTACGGGATCAAAGAGATCGTGCAGTCGGGTCTGGTGTCGATGACACGCGGACCGCGAAGCATCACCGGTGGAAAGTAGAGCAGAAAGAGAAAATCACTGTGGCAGTTGAGATGTTCTACGACGACGACGCGGACCTGTCCATCATCCAGGGACGCAAGGTCGGCGTCATCGGATACGGCAGCCAGGGCCACGCGCACTCGCTGAGCCTGCGCGATTCCGGGGTTGAAGTGAAGGTCGGTCTGCGCGACGGGTCGAAGTCACGGGACAAGGTCACCGAACAGGGCCTCACCGTCGACACCCCGAGCGAGGTCGCCAAGTGGGCCGACGTGATCATGCTGCTGGCCCCCGACACAGCTCAGGCCGACATCTTCAAGAACGAGATCGAGCCGCACCTCGAGGACGGGAACGCGCTGTTCTTCGGGCACGGGCTGAACATCCACTTCGGCCTGATCCAGCCGCCCGCGGACGTCACCGTCGGCATGGTGGCCCCGAAGGGACCGGGCCATCTGGTGCGGCGGCAGTTCGTCGACGGCAAGGGCGTGCCCTGTCTGGTCGCGGTGGAACAGGATCCCAAAGGTGACGGCATGGCGCTGGCGCTGTCGTATGCGAAGGGCATCGGCGGCACCCGCGCCGGCGTCATCAAGACCACCTTCAAGGACGAGACGGAGACGGACCTGTTCGGGGAGCAGGCCGTGTTGTGCGGCGGCACAGAGGAATTGGTCAAAACCGCGTTCGACGTGATGGCCGAGGCCGGATACCCGCCGGAACTGGCGTACTTCGAAGTGTTGCACGAACTGAAGCTGATCGTCGACCTGATGTACGAGGGCGGCATCGCGCGGATGAACTACTCGGTTTCCGACACCGCGGAATTCGGCGGCTATCTGTCCGGACCGCGGGTGATCGACGCCGGGACCAAGGAGCGGATGAAGCAGTTGCTGACCGAGATTCAGGACGGCACGTTCGTCAACAAGCTCGTCGCCAACGTGGAGGGCGGCAACAAGGAGCTTGAGGAACTGCGCAAGCGCAACGCCGAGCACCCGATCGAGGTCACCGGCAAGAAGCTGCGTGACCTGATGAGCTGGGTGGACCGCCCGATCACCGAAACGGTATAACCGCAGCGCTTTTCGTATACTTTGCAGTGCGGTGGCGGCCGGCATGCCACATCACGCCCCCGAGTTCGACATGCGCGAGGGGCGCCCCCGCGGGTGGTCGGGGTGCTCCCGACCATGGCGCCCGCAACCAACCCCATTAGGCTGGCCGCGTGAGCCTTCCCGTGGTCTTGATCGCCGACAAACTCGCCGAATCCACCGTTGCCGCCCTCGGTGACCAGGTCGAGGTCCGCTGGGTCGACGGACCGAACCGAGACGAGCTGCTGGCCGCGGTGCCCGACGCCGATGCCCTGCTGGTGCGGTCGGCGACCAAGGTCGACGCTGACGTGCTCAATGCCGGCGCGAGACTCAAAATCGTCGCCCGCGCCGGTGTCGGCCTGGACAACGTCGACGTCGACGCCGCGACCGCGCGCGGCATCCTCGTGGTCAATGCGCCAACGTCGAACATCCACAGCGCGGCCGAGCACGCCGTTGCCCTGCTGCTAGCGGCCGCCCGGCAGATCCCGGCCGCCGACGCGTCGCTGCGCGAGCACACGTGGAAGCGTTCGGCGTTCTCGGGCACCGAGATCTTCGGCAAGACGGTCGGTGTCGTGGGGCTGGGCCGGATCGGCCAGCTGGTCGCCCAACGGCTGGCCGCCTTCGGTGCCCACCTGGTGGCCTACGACCCGTACGTGTCGGCCGCCCGCGCCGCGCAGCTCGGCATCGAGCTGGTGAGCCTCGACGAGCTGCTGGGCCGAGCGGACTTCATCTCGGTGCATCTGCCCAAGACGCCGGAGACGGCCGGGTTGATCGGCAAGGAGGCCCTGGCCAAGACCAAGCCGGGCGTGATCATCGTCAACGCGGCCCGCGGCGGACTGGTCGACGAGACCGCATTGGCCGAGGCCATCGCCAGCGGCCACGTGCAGGCCGCCGGCCTCGACGTGTTCGCCACGGAGCCGTGCACGGACAGCCCGCTGTTCGAGCTGGCGCAGGTCGTCGTGACGCCGCACCTGGGGGCGTCGACCTCGGAGGCGCAGGACCGCGCCGGCGTCCAGACCGCGGAGCAGGTCGTCGCCGCGCTGACGGGCGGCGTCGTCTCCACCGCGGTCAACATCCCCGCGATCTCGGCCGAGGACCAGGAGCTGCTCGGCCCGTTCGTCCCGCTGTGCCAGAAGCTCGGGACGCTGGCGATGGAGCTCGCCGGCGGGTCGTCGGTCGAGCGCATCGAGGCGGAGTACCTGGGCCGGATCGCCGAGCGCGACACCCGCTTCATGACCCTCGGCGTCCTCATGGGCGCCCTCACGGGCCGCGTCGAGGACGAGGTCAACCTCGTCAACGCGCCGACGCTCGCCGCCCAGCGCGGCATCGACGTCCGCGAGACGCGCCAGCCGTCCGCCCGCGACTTCACGGACCTCGTCCGCGTCACGGTCCGCAGCGGGGACGGCGCCGTCCGCGTCGTCGGCACGCTCGTCGGCCACCGCAACCGCCCGCACCTGCTCGAGGCGTGGGGCGC
>JAFAWC010000592.1 GCA_019242135.1 Mycobacteriaceae bacterium
CACCTGGCGACGGTAGTTCTCCCACTCGGCGCGCTTGTTGCGCAGAAAGAAGTCAAAGACATGCTCCCCCAACGCTTCCGCGACCAGTTCCGACGTCTCCATCTCCTGTAGCGCGACACCGAGGCTGCCCGGCAACTCCTTATAGCCCATCGCGCTGCGTTCCTCGGGGGTCAGGCTCCACACGTTGTCCTCGGCCTGCGGCCCGAGCGCATACCCCTTGTCCACCCCGCGCAGCCCCGCGGCGAGCAGAATGGCGAACGTCAGGTACGGGTTGCAGGCCGAGTCGGGGCTGCGAACCTCGATCCGACGCGATGACGTCTTGCGCGGCGTGTACATCGGCACCCGCACCAGCGCGGACCGGTTCGCCGCGCCCCAGCATGCGGCTGTCGGTGCCTCGCCGCCCACCACCAGCCGCTTGTAGGAGTTCACCCATTGGTTCGTCACAGCGCTGATCTCGCCTGCATGTTCAAGAATGCCGGCGATGAACGACTTGGCGACGCCAGAAAGCTGCAGCGGGTCATCGGGGCTGTGGAATGCGTTGGCCTCGCCCTCGAACAGGCTCATGTGCGTGTGCATCGCCGAGCCCGGGTATTCGCTGAACGGCTTGGGCATGAACGATGCCCGGACGCCCTCGCCCAGAGCGACTTCCTTGACCAGGTACCGGAACGTCATGACGTTGTCGGCCATCGACAGCGCGTCGGCATAGCGCAAATCGATCTCCTGCTGTCCCGGCGCCCCTTCGTGGTGACTGAATTCCACCGAAATGCCCATTGACTCGAGCGCGTCGATCACGTTGCGCCGGAAGTTCGGTGCCGCCTCGTGCACGGCCTGGTCGAAGTAACCATCGGTGTCGGCCGGGATCGGTGGCATATCGTCTACCACCGAGCCTTTGAGCAGGAAGAATTCGATCTCGGGGTGTACATAGCAGGAGAACCCGAGGTCGCTGGCCTTGGCCAGTTGGCGGCGCAGCACATGCCGCGAGTCCGCCCACGACGGCGAGCCGTCGGGCATCGTGATGTCGCAGAACATGCGCGCCGAGTGGGTCTTGCCGGTGCCCGTCATCCACGGCAGGACCTGGAATGTCGACGGATCCGGGCGTGCTACGCAGTCCGACTCCGATACCCGAGCGAACCCTTCGATCGCGGAGCCGTCGAACCCGATGCCTTCCTCGAACGCACCTTCCAGTTCGGCGGGTGCGATCGCCACCGACTTCAGGAATCCGAGGACGTCGGTGAACCACAACCGGACGAACCGGATGTCCCGTTCCTCCAGCGTGCGCAGCACAAATTCCTTCTGACGATCCATGTCCGCAGCGTAGGCACCGGCTGTTAATTCTGTGTTACATGCGCGGGTCGAGATCCCAGGTCAGCAGTGCAAGTCGCCGGGCCGGGTCAGGTCGACGAAGTAGTTGACCACCGCCGAGTCGACACACGGCACTCCCTTGAACACCACGGTGTGCTGGGTGCCTTCAAATGAGATGAGCGACGCGTCGAGCTGACGGGCCAAGTCGACCCCGCCCTGGTAGGGCGTGGCGGGATCGTGGGTCGTGGACACGACGACCACCTTGTTCGGACCCGGCGATGCCGCCACGTGGGCCGATGTCGTCGGCGGCACCGGCCAGAACGCGCAGACGTCGCGCGGCGCAAAACCGGTGAACTGGCCGTAGCTCATGAACGGCGCCACCTCGCGGATTCGCCGGTCGGCCTCCACCCACGACGCCGAATCGGTGGGCGTCACATAGTCGACGCACCGGACCGCGGTGAACGCGTCCTGCAGGTTGGAATAGTGCCCCGACTTGTCCCGACCCTGATAGTCGTCAGCCAACAGCAGCAGTTCCTCGGGCGGGGTGTTTTGCGCCAACGCATTCAACCCGTTGGCGAGAAACTCCCAAAAGCGCGGCGTGTACAAGGAGTTGGCCGTGCCCGTGACAGCGTCCTGGTAGGACAACCCGCGCGGGTCTTGCGTCGGTGCGGGTTTCGCGACAAGCGGATCGACCAATGCGTGATAACGGTCGTTCGCCTTTGTGGGATCCGTTCCCAGGGCGCAGGGTTGGACCGTGGCGCACTGGCGCGCGAAATCGTCGAACGCCTGCTGAAAACTCGCCATCTGGCGCACGTTCTTGTCGACCGTCCCGAGCTGGGGATCGACCGCCCCGTCGAGGACCATCGCCCGAATGTTCTGCGGGAATGCCTGCGCATACGCGGTCCCCAGCTCCGTGCCGTACGAGTAACCCAGATAATTGATTTGGGCTTCACCGAGTGCCTGACGGACGACGTCCATGTCGCGCGCAACATTGACGGTGCCGACATTAGCGAGGAATTCCGGTCCGACCTTGTTCAGGCACTCCGCGGCGTATTGGCGGTAGAGGTCCTCGATGTGGGCGACGCCGGCCGGACTGTAGTCGACCAGCGGCTCGCGCCGAAAGGCGTCGAACTCCGCGTCGGTTCGGCATCGCACCTCGGGTGTGGAATGTCCCACCCCGCGCGGGTCGAATCCAACGAGATCGAAATGGCGCGTTATGTCGTTGTCCGCGAACGACGCAGCCATCCCGGCGACCACGTCGACCGCCGATTGGCCGGGTCCGCCCGGGTTGATCATCAGTGTGCCGATCCGCTGCCCGGTGGCCGGTATCTTGATGACGGCCAGTTGCGCCTGGGCGCCGTCGGGCTTGCTGTAATCGACCGGCACCGACACGGTGGCGCACCGGGCCGTCGGAATGTCGTTGGTGTCTCCCAGCCACTGCTGGCAACCACCCCAATCCGCTTGCCGAACAGTCGACTCCGTTGTTCCGGAGTCGGGCGCGGCCATCGCAGTCGGCGCCGCGATCACCAATGTTGCCGCGAAAATGAGCGGCGTCAAGCCCAGTGGTGTCCGCCGCAACATGGCGATCATGGTCGCACGCCCCCCCGGCTTCCCGCCCGTCAGTGCCCATCGTGGTAGCGAAACGTTACCTACCTGGCATGGATTTCGGGTGCCCGGGTCAGCACCTCGCGCCCTCGGGCGGCAGCGTCAGGTCGATGAGGTAGCTGACGACGATGTCATCGACGCACCTGTCGCCGGAGAATGCGGCGGTGTGCTGGGTGCCCTCCACCGTGAGCAACCTGGCGTTCAACTGCTGCGCCAGATGGACTCCCTCCGTGTACGGGGTGGCCGGATCTCCGGTGGTGGAAATGACCAGCATCGTGGGCGCGCCCGGCGCCGATGCGGCTTGCGGTCGGCCGGTGGGCGGCACCGGCCAGAAGGCGCACGGTCCCCGCGGGGCATCGCCAGTGAAATCGCCATAGCTGTCCCACGGTGAGATCTGCCGTCGCGTTTTGTCCGTGGCCACCCACGGGGGTGAGTCGGTCGGAAATGGGTTGTCGACACAGGTGATCGCGTTGAACGCGTCGGAGGAATTGTCGTAGCGACCGTCGGAGTCGCGGCCCCAATACTGATCGGCGAGTTGCAGGAGGTCGTCGGCGGCTGCGCCGTTGCGTAAGGCCGTCAATCCGGACGTGACCTTTTCCCAGAACCCCGGTGAATACAGCGAGGACGTCACCCCCGTGATCGCATCCGGGTAGCTCAGGCCGCGGGAATCGTTGGTGTGCGCGGGCTTGTCCACGAGCGGATTGACAAGGGAATGAAACACGTCGACGGCTTTGGCCGGATCGGTACCCAACGGGCAGTCGGGCGACTTCGCGCAATCGGTGGCGTAGTCGTTGAACGCCTTCTGAAATCCCTGGGCTTGGCGGATCAGGCCGTCCATAGGCTGCATAGTCGGATCAACCGCGCCGTCGAGAACCAGGGCCCGCACACGCTGCGGAAAGGCTTCCGCGTACTGCGTACCCAACTCTGTGCCGTACGAGAAGCCCACGTACGTCAGCTTGTCGTCGCCGAGTGCGGCGCGAATCGCGTCCATGTCCTTGACGGCCGACACCGTGCCGACGTGGGACAAAAAGTCCTTGCCCATGTTGTCCACGCAGCGCTGCGCGATGCCCTTGGCCACGTCTTCGATATGCGCCACGCCGGCGGGGCTGTAGTCGACCTGCGGGTCGGCCCGTTCCCGGTCGTTCTCGGCGTCGGAATTGCACCGCACCGCCGGTCGCGACAACCCCACGCCGCGCGGGTCGAATCCGACGATGTCGAAGCGTTCGCGAAGCTGCTGCGGAAGGTCGTCCACTGTTCCCGCGGCGAACTGCACTCCCGAGCCGCCTGGTCCGCCGGGATTCAACAGGAGTGAGCCGATCCTGTCGCCTGTGGCGCGGAATCGGATCAATGCGACGGTCGCGGTACCACTTCCGGGATTGTCGTAATCGATCGGGACGGCCAGTTCGCCGCATTCGGCACCCTTGGCACATGGGCGCCAAGAAACCGGCGAACCAAGCGCCGGATGCGCCATCCTCGGATGCCCGACCACGACTTGAGTGCATGACGCGGTCGCGATGACGACAGCCAACGCCGCGATCAGCCGGGCCCTGCGAGTGATCAGCATGTGGCGCCCGCCGGCGGCACCGTCAAATTGACCAAGTATTGGATGACGATGTCGTCCACGCAGGACTTGCCCTCCAACGCCACGGTGTGCTGAGTGCCGTCGAACGTCAGCAGCGCACCGTGCAGCTGATCGGCCAACTGAACCCCGGCCTGATACGGGGTGGCCGGGTCGTGGGTCGTCGAGATCACCAGCACCGGGGGCAGGTCGTGCACCGAGATCTGATGCGGCTGGCTCGTCGGCGGCACCGGCCAGAACGCGCAGGTGCCCAGCGGTGCGTAACCGGTGAATTCGCCGTAGCTCATGAACGGCGCCACCTGGCGCATCTGGCGGTCCTGCTCAGCGGCCCGCGCGCGGTCGGTGATTGGCGGGCGGTCAACACAATTCACCGCCGACCGGACATCGGTGGAGTTCGTGTAGTGACCATCAGCGTCGCGCTCCATGTACTGGTCGGCCAGTGCAAGCATCTTGTCGCCACGGCCATTTTGGAGTTCTTTGAGGGCGGCCGTGAGATTCGGCCACAGCGTTGGTGAATACAACGGAAGGATGGTCCCGACGATCGCGTCGGGATAGGACAACCCGCGCGGATCGGTCGTCGGGGCCGGCTTATCCACCAACGGATTGACCAGGCTGTGGTAGACGTCGACGGCCTTGGCCGGATCGGTACCCAACGGGCAGTCCGGCGACTTCGCGCAGTCGGCGGCGTAGTCGTCGAAAGCCTTCTGGAACGCTTCGGCCTGCCGGATGTCGGCCTCGAACGGGTCGGCGTTGGGGTCGATCGCGCCGTCGAGCACCATCGCGCGCACGTTCTGCGGATACGCCTCGGCGTATGACGAGCCGATGCGGGTTCCGTACGAGTACCCGAGGTAGGTCAACTTGGCGTCGCCCAGGGCCGAGCGCAGCATGTCAAGGTCCTTGACGACGTTGGCGGTGCCGACGTTGGCCAGAAACTCTTTCCCCATCTTGTCGATGCAGCGCTGCACCATTTCCTTGGTCATCTGTTCGATGTGGGCTACGCCTGCGGGACTGTAGTCGACCTGCGGATCGGCGCGCTGCCTATCGTTGTCGGCATCGGAGTTGCACCACACCTCCGGCTTGGACAGTCCCACGCCGCGCGGATCGAAACCGACGAGGTCGAATCGTTCGCGAAGTGTCGCGGGCAGGTTCTGAGACATCGACGCCGCAGCGTTGACTCCCGATTCGCCCGGTCCGCCAGGGTTGATGATCAGGGAACCGATCTTGGCCCCGGTGGCCGGAAACTTGATGACCGCGATCGAGGCGGTGTCCCCGTCGGGCTTGCTGTAGTCGACCGGCACCCCGAGCTTGCCGCACTGCGCGGTGGCCAGAATCGATCCGGCCTCGGGCGATGCGGCCACGCACTTTTCCCACGCAATCGGCGACCCGACTTTCGGTATCGCCAGCTTGGGATGGCCGTCGACCAACCGCGTGCAGCTGACGACCGCGAGAGCTGTCGCCGCGACCGCGGCCAGCCGACGAGTTCGGTTCATGGCTCCACATGCTGCCATGCGGCCGTCAGTAGCTCTTGCAGGCAGATTGCGAAGTCGTCGGCCAGATCCCAAAGATCGGGCAGCAGCTCGGGACACGAGATGATGCCGACGTCGAGCTTGCCGTTGAGTGACATCACCGTGATGTTGAGCCCGGAGCCGTGAAAAATCGGGCCGAGCGGATACATCGCCTTAATCTCGGCACCGAGGAAGTACAGCGGCATCTGCGGGCCCGGCACGTTGGAGATCACGAGGTTGTGCACCGGTCGGCTCTCAGTCAGCCGGCTGCTCGTGTATACGCGCATCGCGATACCGAACACCGCGGGCGCCGCGAACTGCGACCAGTCCTGCAGGAGGGTGGCGGCGATGGCCGAACTGTGTTCTTTCGCAGTCGCATTCGCCTCGGCGATCGCGTGCAGCCGCTCAGCAGGGTCGGCGATGTGGGTCTCCAGCCGCGAGAACATGCCCGACACCTGATTGCGGCCGGCCCGATCGGACTTCTCGCGCACCGACACCGGGACCATGGCCACCAGCGGCTCTTCGGGCAGCTGTTTGCGGTCGAGCAGGTACTTGCGAAGAACACCGGCAACCAACGCCATCACCACGTCGTTGAGCTTCACGTTGAACCGGTTCTTGACCGTCTTGAGGTCCTCGAGGTCAAGCTGCGCATAGGCCACGCTGCGGTGGCCGGTGACCTTCGCGTTGAAGGCGGTCTGCGGCGCGCGGAACGGTGCCGTCATCGCCTGGCCGCTGACACCGCGCCGGACCGTTTCGGCCACGCTGGCCAGCGTGAGCGGCACGACCCGGACGAGGTTCAGCGGCCGGGTCGCGAACCTGAACAGCCCCCTCGCGACGAGTTCCAGCTGATTGAGACCACCCGGGCCCTCGACGGGCTCGGGCGGCGGCGCGTCCGGCTCGGTGCTGCACAGAACCGACATCAGGTTGGCACCGCTGACACCGTCGACACCGGCGTGGTGCACCTTCGTCATAATCCCCAGCGGTCCCCCTTGGCGGGCGTCGGTCCCGTCGACGCCCTCGATCACCCACGTCTCCCACAGCGGCTTGCTGCGGTCCAGCGGAAACGAGGCGATATGAGCGCAGATCTCGGCCAACTCGCGGCGGCCGCCGGGCGCGGGCAGCCCGATGCGGTGCACGTGGCGGTCGATGTCGAAGTCGTCGTCGTCGACCCACACCGGATGGTCGAGGTTGAGCGGACTGTCGGCGAGCTTCTCGCGGAACACCGGCATCGCGCGGATCCGCCCCAACAAATCCTCTTTGAACCGGTCAAACGTGTAACCGTCGGGCATCGTCGAGGTGTCCAACTCCAGGATCGAACACACATGCAGCGGCTGTTTGGCCGATTCGAGATACAGGAAGCTGGCGTCGAGTCCGCTGAGCCGTTGCATTGTGCCGATGTTAGGGCCGCTTCGGGCGCATTGTTCGGTAACGATGTGAGGAAGTCCACTGCACCTCACGTTCACGTCGAGGTCGTGAGGTGGCAGACTGGAACCGTCAGACGAACCCGGGGACCCCATAGGGCCACGAGGATCGACCCGACCGACGCACGAGGGACAATGATGTCTGAGCAGACGGTTTACGGTGCTGCGGGCGCGGCGCCTGATGGTGCCTCCGGCACGCCGCGGAGCAAGACCCGCATCCACCACCTGCAGAAAATGAAGGCCGAGGGGCACAAGTGGGCGATGCTCACCGCCTACGACTACTCGTCCGCACGCATCTTCGATGACGCCGGGATCCCGGTCCTGCTGGTCGGTGACTCCGCCGCCAATGTCGTCTACGGCTACGACACCACGGTGCCGATCTCGATCGATGAGCTGATCCCGCTCGTGCGGGGCGTGGTCCGGGGCGCACCGCACGCGTTCGTGGTCGCCGACATGCCGTTCGGCAGCTACGAGGCCGGCGCGGCACAGGCGCTGGCGAGTGCGACCCGATTCATGAAGGAGGCCGGCGCGCACGCCGTCAAGCTGGAGGGCGGCGAGCGGGTTTGCGACCAGATCGCGACGCTTTCCGCGGCAGGTATCCCCGTGATGGCGCATATCGGCTTCACACCGCAGAGCGTGAACGCGCTCGGCGGTTTCCGGGTGCAGGGCCGCGGCGACGCCGCCGAGCAGACCATCGCCGACGCGATCGCGGTAGCAGAGGCCGGTGCATTCTCGGTTGTCATGGAGATGGTGCCCGCCGAGTTGGCGACTCAGATCACCGGCAAGCTCACGATCCCAACAATTGGGATCGGTGCGGGCCCGAACTGCGACGCGCAGGTGCTGGTGTGGCAGGACATGGCCGGGATGACCGCTGGTAAGACCGCGCGCTTCGTGAAGCGCTTCGCCGAGATCGGGGCCGAATTGTCGCGCGCGGCAAGGCAATACGCCGACGAGGTGGCCAGTGGAGCGTTCCCGGCCGAGGAGCACAGCTTCTAGCGTTCGCCTTGGTGTGGCACGCTGTGGGTGATGACATCCCCCGAAGGCGCCTCACAGCATTTAGAGGTTGAGCGCAAGTTCGATGTCGTGGATTCGACGGTGTCGCCGTCGTTCGAAGGCATCGCCACGGTGGCGCGTGTCGAGCGCACGCCCGCGCTGCGGCTCGACGCCGTTTACTTCGACACCCCGGGACGGGATCTCGCGGCGCACCGCATCACGTTGCGCCGCCGCACCGGAGGATCTGACGCAGGCTGGCATTTGAAGTTGCCCGCCGGGCCGGAGGCCCGAACCGAAGTTCGCGCACCGCTCGGTGCCGACGAGATACCCGGCGATCTGCGCGATGTGGTGTTGGCGATCGTGCGTGACCGTCCGCTCGAGCCGGTCGCGCGCATCACGACGAGCCGCACCGTGGAGCACCTGTACGGCCCCGACGGCAGGGCGCTGGCGGAGTTCGCCGACGACCACGTGAGCGCGTGGGCAGAGGGCGACGTCGACGAGCAGCACTGGCGGGAGTGGGAAGTCGAGCTGTCCGAAGAAGGGGGCGCCGACGAGCAGCTGCTCGACAGGTTGAGCAACCGGCTGCTGGACGCCGGCGCTCAACCGGCAGGCCACGGCTCGAAGTTGGCCCGGGTACTGGACGGCTCGGTGCCGCAGCCGGGTCCCGCGCCGGCCCCTGATGAGCCGGTGCACCGCGCGGTGGCCGCGGAGGTTGACAACCTGCTGGTGTGGGATCGTGCGGTGCGCGCCGATGTCGAGGACTCCATTCACCAGATGCGGGTCACCACACGAAAGATCCGCAGCCTGCTTCAGGCGTCCGAGTCGGCGTTCGGGCTGTCGGACGACGCATGGATTCTCGATGAGTTGCGGCAGTTGGCGAGCGTGCTGGGCATCGCGAGGGATGCCGAGGTGCTTGCCGAGCGGTACGAAAGAGCGCTCGACGAGATGCCTGACGAGCTGGTGCGCGGGCCGGTGCGCGAGAGGCTAGTAGAGGGTGCTCGGCGCAGGTACCGATCCGGCTGGCGAAAGTCAATGGCCGCGATGCGTTCTCAGCGGTACTTCCGGCTGCTCGACGCGCTGGAGGGACTGGTCGCCGCCGAACCGCCCCCGCTGGAGGACGGCGACGAGATCTCGTCGGACACCACTGTCGCGTCGGGCTACCAGCGCGTGCGCAAGCAGGCCAAGCGCGCCAAGAAGGCCGAGATGGAGCACCGCGACGAGGCGCTTCACCGAGTTCGCAAGAGCGCCAAGCGGTTGCGGTACACAGCGGCGGCGGTCGACGCGAAACGGGTTTCGGAGGCCGCCAAGAACATCCAGTCTCTGCTCGGCGACCACCAGGACAGCGTGGTCAGCCGCACACATCTGAGCCAGCAGTCCGAGGCAGCCCACGGTGCAGACGAGGACACGTTCACGTACGGCCTGCTCTACGCGCGCGAAGCCCAGCTGGCGCGCGACTGCCGAGAACAGCTGCGCCCGGTACTGAAGGCGTTGAACAAGGCGGTACGCAAGGAGTTATAGGCGGACGAGCTGGCCTGTAAGCCGGATTCTGTTCCGCGCCGCAATGGTTGACCATGGCGGCGCAGCGGCGACCATCCATCTGGGCACACCGTCGCCGGGTGCCTCAAGCGGCCTACCCGCGCGCTCGGGCGAGCAACCCTCAAACGCACGCGCAGCCGCACCGGGTGCGGCCTTTTGGCCTTGCTTCAGGTGGGGTTTACCTAGCCATCCCGGTCACCCGGGATGCTGGTGCGCTCTTACCGCACCGTTTCACCCTTACCACCGCGAGGTGGCGGTCTGTTTTCTGTGGCACTATCCCGCGAGTCACCTCGGATTGCCGTTAGCAATCACCCCGCTCTGTGAAGTCCGGACTTTCCTCGGGTCGTAT
>JAFAWC010000091.1 GCA_019242135.1 Mycobacteriaceae bacterium
TGGTGCATCCACGGTCGGGATTGGCTGCTCGCGTTGGGCTTTCGATTGTCAACACCCCCGGCACCATCGATGCCGGCTACCGCGGTGAGATAAAGGTGGCGTTGATAAACCTCGACCCGCGGACGCCGATCATCGTGCACCGCGGCGACCGAATCGCCCAATTGCTCGTACAGCGGGTGGAATTGCCTGAATTGATCGAGGTGTCGTCGTTCGACGAAGCCGGCCTGGCGCAGACCTCGCGCGGTGACGGCGGACACGGCTCCTCCGGAGGACATGCGAGCTTGTGATGACAGAGCCATCGGGCAAACAATCCGAGCCGCACGGCGATGACCACGCGATCGACCCCGACGTCGACGGACCGTTCGACATCGAGGACTTCGAGGACCCCGCGCAGGCCGAGGTCGCGCGGCTCAACCTCGGGTCGGTGCTGATCCCGATGCCCACAACCGGCCAGCTGCAAGTCGAACTGACCGAGACGGGTGTGCCGAGCGCCGTGTGGGTGATCACACCCAGCGGACGTTTCACGATCGCGGCGTACGCCGCACCCAAGACCACCGGGCTGTGGCGCGAGGTCGCCGCTGAACTGGCCGAGGCGCTGCGCAAGGACGCCACCAAGGTCTCTGTCGAGATGGGACCGTGGGGCCGGGAGGTCGTGGGCAGCGGGGCAAATGGCATCGTCCGATTCATCGGGATCGACGGCTACCGCTGGATGATCCGGTGCGTCATCAACGGCGCGGAGGACACAGTCGACGCTGCCGCCGCGGAGGCGCGAAAAGCGTTGGCCGACACGGTCATACGCCGCGGTGACACACCGCTGCCGGTGCGCACGCCGCTGCCGGTGACGCTGCCTGAGGCGATGGCAGCCCAGTTGCGCCAAGCGGCCGCTCAACAGGCCGCCGCGCAGGAGGGCCAACAGAGCGCCCCGCCGCAGCCCGCGGCGCGGCGGGCCGCGCCGGGATCGGCCATGCAGCAACTCCGCACGACGATGGGCGGCGCGTAGGCCCTCACGCCTGCTTGAGCGCCGTGAGGCATGCGCTGCCGAGCACCGCGGGGTCGGCTCCGATCGCGGTGAGGGTCACCGTGTGCAGTGCCGCGCGGGGTGCCGCCGTAACCCACTCGACCGCGACCTCCAGCGGGTGCACCGCGTCGTCGACGGCGGCCGCAACCCCCATCGGGACCGCGAGACCCTCCAGCTCCCGGCACGTCGGTGCCACATAGTCGGCGGCCTCCTCCATCGCGTCGGGCAGGGCCGGCCATTGACCGACCCAGGACCGGGTGAGTTCGTCGGCCAGCCAATCCGGGCTCGACGCCCGCATCTGCGCGGTCGCGGCCACCAGCCCGTCGCGGCGCAGCGCCAGCGCCGACTGCCGGGCCGCCAGCGCCGCCGGGGCGCCCTGGGGTGATCCGGTCCAGGCCGGCAATGCGGCCAGCACCGCGACGGTGCGGGCGGGGTGGGCCAGCGCCCACGCCACCGCGACCGCGGCGCCGATCGACACACCGCCCACGGCGATCGGGGCCTCGGCGGCGGCGCCGTCGAGGTCGAAGAGATAGCCGGCGATGAGCCCGGAAGGTCGCGGCGCGGCCGCCACCACCGTTGCCCCCGCGTCGTGGAGCGCGCCAGAAAACACCCGATAGACATAGTCGTCGTCGGAGCCCGTGCCGGGCAGTACCACCGTGGCTACTCCGGCGAGGTCGACAGCCATCCCACGATCCTGCCTGCCTGCCCCGGGGCGTGCGCCAAAACCACGAGCCGCGTGGCACATCGGTTCCAACAGGTCTACCGTGGCGGGGGCAGGGTGGATACACGACGACGTGTCAGGAGTTGGTGATGGCTACGATTCTGCGCCGGCTCACCCGTCGGCTGACGGAGCACCCCGATCGTGACGCCAAAGAGGTGGCCGACGACGCCGCCGACACCGGCGCGCAGCGGGCAATCGACTGTCAGCGGGGCCAAGAGGTCACCATGATCGGCACCCTGCGCAGCGTCGAGGCCAACGCGAAAGGGTGCGCGGGCGGTGTCAAGGCCGAGTTGTTCGACGGCACCGACGCGGTCGCGCTCGTCTGGCTGGGCCAGCGCCGCATCGGCGGCATCGAGCCGGGCAGGACGCTGCGGGTGCACGGCCGGCTCGGCAAGCTGGAGAACGGTGCGAAAGCGATCTACAACCCGCACTACGAAATTCAGCGCTGAATCCGTTCGAGCCCCGGAGACGTGTGACCGATAACCGCAACGTCCCGCGCGAGCTGCTCGACCAGATGGGCGGCGTCAGCGGGCTGATCTATTCGTCGCTGCCCGTGGTGGTCTTCGTACCCGTTTCGACGTTTCTCGGCCTGAAAGCGGCGATCATCGCCGCGCTTGGCGTCGCGACGCTCATCCTGGCGTGGCGCCTGTCGCGACACGAAACGGTGCAGCCCGCCGTGTCCGGGTTCATCGGGGTGGGCATTTCCGCCGTGATCGCCTACATCGTCGGCGCGAGCAAGGGATATTTCCTGCTCGGCATCTGGAGCTCTCTGCTCTACGCCGCGGTGTTCGCCGGTTCGGTGCTCATCCGCCGGCCGATCGTCGGCTACATCTGGGGGTGGGTCAAAGACCATGACTCCAATTGGCGGCGGGTGCGAAAAGCGCTGTGGGCCTACGACGTTGCGACGCTGATCTGGGTAGTGGTGTTCCTGTCGCGGTTCGTGGTGCAGCGGTACCTGTACAACATCGACTCGACGGGCTGGCTTGGGTTCGCCCGCATTGCGATGGGCTGGCCGCTGACAGTATGCGCGGCGCTGTTGATGTACTTCCCGATCCGGGTGGCCCAGCGCGCGGTGCACGAGGCCGACCGTGAGAGGGAGGCCAAAGACCGCGAGCCCGCGAACGACGAGCCCGCCAGCGCTTAGCTTCCCGGCAGCAGCAGGGCCCGCAGCTCGTCCTCGACTTCGGTGGTGGCGACGAACAGCAGCTCAT
>JAFAWC010000154.1 GCA_019242135.1 Mycobacteriaceae bacterium
GCGCTGCTCAGCGCCGCGATCCTTTGCGCTGGGTGCGGCAACATCGGCGCCTTTTCTAACGATGCGTTTCGATGGCCTCGATGGTTGTCGTCATCATCAAGCGGTAACACCAGACGACGGCCCGGCGTCCTGGATGCGCCGCCACGGCCGTGTCTGCTCCAGTTCGTAGGCCAACTCGAGCAGCCGCCGCTCTTGTCCCCACTCGGCTGAAATCATCATGCCGACGGGAAGACCACCGGCAGACTCGGCGAGCGGCAGTGAGATCGCTGGATCTCCGGTCGCGTTCTGCAGCGGTGTGAAGGCCACCCAGTCGACGAGCCGGTCGAGGATCTGCTGGTAGTCGGCCGCGGGGTCGAAATGACCAATGATGGGCGGCGGGTCGGCGACCGTCGGTGTCAGCACTGCGTCGTAGGTGCGAAACAGTCGCGCCGTTCGGCGCCGCATGGCCCTCAGCCGGGTGATCGCCAGCGGTAGCCGGTGCAACCGGCGGGCGGCGTGTTGCTCAAAACCCAGCGTCAAGTTGTCGAGCTTGGCGCGGTCGAAGCTGTCGCCGAACATCCGACGCCCATTGCGCACCAGGACAAATGCGAGAAATGAGTAATACAAGATGAAGTCATCGGCGAAATGGCCCGGCACCGGGGGGCTGTCGAGGTGCTGCACGCGATGCCCGAGTTCCTCGAGCAGTGCCGCCGTTTTCAGGGTGAGCTCGCGAACCTCCGGACCCGATTCGCGGAAGATCGAGCGGGTGATGACGCCGATTCGCAGCCGCTGTCTGCCGGGATCCCGCACGTCACCGATCGGCGGCAGCTTGCGATTCGGTGAAACTAATTCGGCCGCATGGTAGAACGCTGCCGTGTCGCGTACAGAGCGCGTCACGACGCCGTCGTGCACGACCCGCAGAGGCATTTGTCGCATGTGCTTGTCCAGCGGCAACCTGCCGCGCGTCGGCTTCAACCCGACCAATCCGTTGCAGGCTGCCGGAACCCGGATCGACCCGGCGCCGTCGTTAGCGTGGGCGATCGGCACCACCCCCGCCGCCACGAATGCCGCTGATCCCGACGACGACGCGCCGGCCGTGTAGTCAGGATTCCACGGGTTGCGGACAGGCCCGATTCGCGGGTGCTCGGCGGCCCCGCTGAACCCGAACTCGCTCAGCTGTGTCTTGCCCAGGGGGATGAGGCCGGTCGCCGAAAACGTTCGCGCGACCTCTCCGTCGGAGCGGGCCGGGCGCGGCGTCCATGCGTCTGTGCCGTGCATGGTCGGCATCCCGGCGACCTCGACGTTGTCCTTGATGAACGTCGGCACACCGGCGAAATAGCCGGAATTCCCCGACGATGCCTGCCGCCGCGCTCGATCGAACGCCTCGTAGGCAATGCCGTTGAGCGGCACGTTCGCCGCTTCGGCACGCGCGATCGCCGCCTCTACCAGCTCAGCGGCCGACACCTCACCGGAGCGGGTCCGCTCGAGGAGCCGGACCGCGTCGTCCTCCCCCAACGCGTCGTCGCGAAAGGCGTGGACACGCATCACGTTAGGCCTGACCCACCTCGAACCGAGCGAACCTGGTCACCGTGATACCGGCCGCGTCGAGCAGCGCTTTCACTGTCTTCTTGTTATCCGACACCGACGGTTGATCAAGCAGCACGACGTCTTTGAAGAACCCGTTGAGCCGTCCGTCAACGATCTTGGGCAAGGCCTGTTCTGGTTTGCCTTCGTTGCGCGCGGTTTCCTCGGCGATCCGGCGCTCGTTGGCCACCACGTCTTCGGGCACGTCGTCACGCGTCAGGTATTTCGCTTTCAACGCCGCGATCTGCAGCGCCACCGTGTGGGCCGCCTCGGCATCCGAGCCCTCGTACTCCACGAGCACACCAACCGCCGGCGGTAGATCCGCGGACCGCTTGTGCAGGTAAGTCTCCACGGTGCCGCCGAATGCGGTGACACGGCGCAGCTCCAGCTTCTCGCCAATCTTCGCCGACATGTCCGCGATCGCCTGCTCGACGGTCTTGTCGCCCACCGAGGCCGCCTTCAGGGCATCCACGTCGGCGGCGCCGGACGAAACCGCTGCAGCGACGATGTCGCTGGCCAGCTTCTGGAACTCCTCGTTTTTCGCGACGAAGTCCGTTTCGCAGTTGAGCTCGATCAGTGCGCCGTCCTTGGCGGCCACCAAGCCCTCGGCGGTCGAGCGCTCGGCGCGCTTGCCGACGTCTTTCGCACCTTTGATGCGCAACACCTCGACAGCCTTCTCGAAATCGCCGTCGCTTTCCGTCAGCGCGTTCTTGCAGTCGAGCATGCCGGCGCCGGTGAGCTCCCGCAGTCGCTTCACATCGGCAGCGGTGAAGTTCGCCATCTCAGCCTTCCGTGGTCTTCGTCTCGGTGGCGGCCGGTCCGGGCTCGGTCGTGCCGTCCTCCGGAGCGCTGGCCGCTGCGGAAGCTGTCGCACTGGCCAGTAGCTCCTGCTCCCACTCGGCCAGTGGCTCGGCCCCCGCCGCATCGGTCTTGTCGCCGTTGCCGAGTCCCGCGCGCGCCTGCAGACCCTCGGCGACCGCCGCGGCGACAACCTTCGTCAGCAGCGCGGCCGAGCGGATGGCGTCGTCGTTGCCCGGGATCGGATAGTCCACGAGGTCGGGGTCACAATTGGTGTCGAGAATCGCGATCACCGGGATGCCCAGCTTGCGAGCCTCGCCGACCGCGATGTGTTCCTTGTTGGTGTCGACGACCCAGATCGCCGACGGCACCCGGTTCATGTCCCGGATGCCGCCCAGACTGCGCTCCAGCTTGTTCTTCTCGCGGGTCAGACCAAGGATCTCTTTCTTGGTCCGACCCTCGAACCCGCCGGTCTGCTCCATCGCCTCCAGCTCCTTGAGGCGCTGCAGCCGCTTGTGCACGGTCGAGAAGTTCGTCAGCATGCCGCCCAGCCAGCGCTGGTTGACGAACGGCATGCCGACGCGGGTGGCTTCCCCCGCGATTGACTCCTGCGCCTGCTTCTTGGTGCCGACGAACAGAATCGTGCCGCCGTGCGCGACCGTTTCCTTGACGAACTCGTACGCCTTGTCGATGAAGGTGAGGGTCTGTTGCAGATCGATGATGTAGATGCCGTTGCGGTCGGTGAAGATGAACCGCTTCATCTTGGGGTTCCAGCGACGGGTCTGGTGCCCGAAGTGGGTGCCGCTGTCGAGCAGCTGTTTCATGGTTACGACAGCCATAGTCGGCCGTGTCCTCTTGTTGTCGGTTGCCGCCCGCCATCGGGTGATGACGGGCCCTGGCACCTGCGCGGATACCGGACCCGTTGGTCGACGGGACCGCCCGGTATTCGGTCGGTTGCAGGCACGCGAAGTCAGCCCGCTCGCGCGGGCTGCGGTTAGGAGTCTACACGTGCCAAGCCGCGGCCTTGCCAGTGCCGCCTGGGACGTCTAAGCCCGCGGATGTGCTCGATCGTGCACGGCACGAAGACGAGCAACGGAAACGTGCGTGTAGAGCTGCGTCGTGGCCAAGGTTGAGTGACCCAGCAGCTCCTGGACGACACGCAAGTCGGCGCCGCCTTCCAGCAGGTGCGTCGCGGCGCTGTGCCGCAAGCCGTGCGGCCCGATGTCGGGT
>JAFAWC010000431.1 GCA_019242135.1 Mycobacteriaceae bacterium
CCCCCGGCACGCCATCGTCTCGGTCATCCCGTCGATCAGCGCACGCTCTTGGGTCAGGTCCCGGGCGAAATCCACCCATCCGGTGATGCCGCACATACTGTTTCCTTCGCGTTTCGTCGAGGTAACTACATTGATACTCTATATAAATCGCGGCCGCACTATGAAGGCCGTCACACGACGGGGTTTTTCGTCAGGACGGGGTTTTCGTCAGGACGGCACCGGCGTACCGGTGTGCTGATCAAGTGACAGCGGGCGCCGCGGGGGCGCGGTGAAATCGAACAGTCCCGTCAGCGGCCCGGCGCGCTCATCGTAGGAGTGGTTGCCGATGCGGCCCAGATTCCAGTTGTCCTCGATGAACCGCAGAATCGAGGTCTGGTCGGTGAGTGTGTGATCGACGAAGTTCGCTCGGGCGTACGGAGAGATCACGAGCAGCGGCAACCGTGGCCCGTAACCGCACCGGCCCTGGTATGGCGTTGATGAAGACCGATCACCGCAAAGGCCCGGACCGTTGAGGCCGTCCTGTGCGGTGGCGGAGGAATTCACGATCGGCGAGGGCTGATGGTCGTACCAGCCGTCGGAGTCGTCGTAGGCGATGACGATCGCTGTGTCGTTCCACTCGGGAAGGGCCTGTAACCGGTTGATGGTGTCGACGAGAAATTCCTGCTCGTCGAGCGGATCGGAATAGCCGGCGTGCGCGTCCTGGTAGGCCGCCGCCTTGAGGTAACTGACCTGGGGCAGGCGACCCGCTTGCGCGGCCGCCCAGAAGTCGGTCAGGTCGTACTGGTGGTTGGCCTGGTCGGTGCGACCGATCATCTCAACCGAGCTCGGCGGCAAGTGGTGCGGGTTGGCCGTTGACGGATAGAACTGGAACGGCTCATGGTGGGGGACGTAGTCGGGTTTGACACCGAAGGGCAGCTCCCCCGATGTGCCTGTGCCGCCCACGGCCGTGCCGATGTTGTGGCTGGCTCCGCAGACCGCAGCGCCACTCGGTGTTCGTGCGGTCGGCCTGAAGCCACCCTCGAAGTAGCCCCAGGTGATGCCCTTGTCGTTGAGCAGATTTCCGACGTTGCGGTTGGCACTGCTGAACTGGACCTGGTCGCGGTCGGAGCAATCGTCACCGAGGGGCTGGGCATCACCGATGAGGGTGCCCTCGACCGTCGTGGTTTCGGTGACGTTGACGCCAGCGGGCACGAATGCCTGTGCGATGCCGTGTGTTTGGCCGGAGATGAGATTGGTGTGTCCTGGCGCTGACGGTCCGAAAGTGGTGTTGAAAAAGTTGTCGCTCATCGCGTAGTGCTGGGCGTAGTTCCACAGCGCGGTCACCGAATTGCCGTCGTAGTAGCCCATCACCAGACCTGGCGAATCGAACGCGGGCGCGTTGCACGCTGGCCCCTGGGTGTTCTCGACGAACTGATCCATCGCGCCGCCGTGAAATGCCAGTTGTTCGTCGAGGTATTCGTGGTCCTGGTCGCAGGTCACCTGCTGGCTTCGACCGCCCAGCCGCATCGGCTGAACCGTGTTGGGGTTGTGAGTCAACAACTCAGGGCTCAGGCCGTTGACGTCGGGAGTATTGGGATCGGCGGCGAACAGCTGGCCGTCGATGTTGGCTGCGTGCGGGTAGGTCGCGAAGTAATGGTCGAAGGCGACGTTCTCCTGGAAAATCACGACCAGATGATGGATGGGTGTTGCGGTGGCCGCCGACGCGGTCACCGCTGGTGCGGCGAGGGTTAACATCCCAGCCAGGGCGACACGCCATAGCAGCTGGAGCCGATTCATCGATCACAGCTTTTCAGACGCCGGGCCGGTCGGCATGATGAACGGGTCGGTCCTAGGTGGTTCGTCGCGCGGTGCGACCGGCGCTACCGGACGTCCTCCAGCCGCGACGGGCCGGTGCCCTTCGCCGGATCGGTCTTCCACGGCCAGTCGTTGGAGCGGAACGGCGCCAGGGTCGGAAGGAGCGCCTTGCGGCCGCGCTTGGCCATTTCGCGCTCGATCGCCGCGCGGCCGCCGCCGCCCAGCAGCTCCACGTCCATCAAGAAGTAATCCTTGAAGAAGACCATGCCCAAGCTGCGGTCGGCAACGATGCGAGTCAGCACGTCGATCATTTTGTCCGGCGTTGTCTCGAATTCGGGCGTCTCGATCAGCAGCAAGCGATCGCCCATCGTCTCCGTTCCCATGAATTGG
>JAFAWC010000721.1 GCA_019242135.1 Mycobacteriaceae bacterium
GGTCACGAAGCCACACCGCGAATGCGCCCAGGGAGTAGTCGCCGCGAGGTTTCGCGGACTGGCCATGTCCGAGCAGGTCGGGCGCCACCACCCGGTATTTCTTGGCCAGCCTCGGCAGCACCGCCCGCCAGGTGTCGGAGCTGCCGGCCATGCCGTGGATCAACAGCACCGTGTCGCCGTCGCCCTCGTCGCGGTACGCGACCCGGTCGCCGTGCAGTTCGAGAAATTTCAGCTCGCTCATGCTCACGTTGTTCCCCCGTTTCATCTTCCTCACGCACATGCTGGCAGACCTGGTGCGCCAAGCACATGTGGTGCACTGTTGCATACCAGAAGCTCCGGGCGGTATCGGAGGTATGGGAGGTATTGGAGGTAGAGGTGGGTAACAAGGTCTTTGTCGTCGGCGTGGGCATGACGAAGTTTGAGAAGCCGGGCCGGCGAGAGGGCTGGGACTACCCGGACATGGCCAGGGAAGCCGGCGGCAACGCGCTGGCCGACGCGGGCATCGACTACCGCGACGTCGAGCAGGGCTACGTCGGGTATGTGTACGGCGAATCCACGTCGGGTCAGCGCGCCCTCTACGAGCTCGGGATGACCGGCATTCCGGTGGTCAATGTCAACAACAATTGCTCGACGGGTTCCACGGCGCTGTTCCTCGCCGCGCAGGCGATCCGCGGCGGGCTCGCCGACTGCACGATCGCGCTGGGCTTCGAGAAGATGAAGCCCGGCTCACTCGGGTCCACCTACGGCGACCGTGCGCAACCGATGGACAAGCACATGATGGCGATGGCAGAGATCTCCGAGATGCTGTTCCCGCCGGCGGCGTGGATGTTCGGCGCTGCTGGACGCGAGCACATGAAGCAATACGGCTCCACCGCAGAGCATTTCGCGAAGATCGGCTACAAGAACCACAAGCACTCGGTGAACAACCCCTACGCGCAGTTTCAAGAGCCCTACACACTCGACGACATCCTGGCGGCGCGGATGATTTACGACCCCCTGACCAAGCTGCAATGCTCGCCGACATCCGACGGTTCCGGTGCGGCCATCGTCGCGTCCGAGGCATTCATCGACAAGCACGGTCTGGCGGGCCAGGCGGTGGAGATCGTCGGACAGGCGATGACGACCGACTTCGCGAACAGCTTCGACGGCACGGCTAAAGGCCTGATCGGGTATCACATGAATGCCACAGCCGCGCAACGGGTTTACCAGCAGTCCGGGCTCGGGCCGCCGGATTTCCAGGTGATTGAGTTGCATGACTGCTTCTCGGCCAATGAGCTCCTGCTCTACGAGGCGCTGGGTCTGTGCGCTGAGGGTGAGGCGCCGAAACTCGTTGACAACGGCGATACCACCTACGGCGGCCGGTGGGTGGTCAATCCGTCCGGCGGACTGATCTCGAAGGGCCACCCGTTGGGTGCCACCGGGTTGGCGCAATGCGCCGAGTTGACGTGGCAGCTGCGCGGAACCGCCGACAAGCGCCAAGTCGACAACGTTTCCGCCGCGTTGCAACACAACATCGGGCTGGGCGGTGCAGCGGTCGTGACCGCGTACCAGCGCGCCGACCGGAGCAACTGACCGGCCGAGCATCGCGGCACCGCCCGGCGAACCGAGCGCAGCGCTGCGTCCGGGCAGGATCTCGCTGAAGAATGCGGCATTGCCGGCCAGATGTCGATGCTCGTCGTCAGGCAGATCCGCTTCGTAGAAGATGGCTCCGGCCTCGCAAATCAGTTTGCAGGCACCGCAATCCACGCACTCTTCGGGGTTGACGTACAGCGCCCTAGAGCCCTCATAGATGCAGTCGACTGGGCATTCCTGAACGCAGGACTTGTGTGTGACGTCCACGCAGGCCCTGCCGATCACATATGTCATGGTCGGCACGCTACCGAACGCCCGTGGCGCAGACATGGGCCCAAGGTCACATTTGTCAAGGACGAACGGCCGCGCCGTGCAACGAAATACGGAGCGTCGCGCAGTATTACGATCCGGCATCGCAGCGCTCACGGCACCGCCGGCACGGACCTTCCCGCCGCCGCGCTGCCCGTGCAGGAGGCGACCGGGGTCGCTAGGAGCCCGCCGCGACCCCGGGGCCGACGTTTGGCTTCCCTTGCCAACGGGCAGTGCATTCTGTGAACATCAACACGGGAGCGCAGCCATGAACCTGGGTGATCTGGCGGGTCTGGTCGAGAGGCCGATCGCCGCTGTATCCAACCTTCTCAACACGCCGAACTCCGCGGGCCGGTACCGGCCGTTCTACCTGCAGAATCTGTTCGACGCGGTGCAGGGTCGCACGCTTGAGGACGCGGTCGACGGCAAGATCGTGCTGGTCACGGGCGGTTCGTCAGGCATCGGTGAGGCGGCCGCGAAGAAGATCGCGGCAGCGGGCGGCCAGGTGGTGCTGGTCGCGCGCACTAAGGAAAACCTCGACAAGGTCGCCGACGAGATCCTCGCCGACGGCGGCTCGGCGCACGTGTACCCGTGTGACCTGTCCGACATGGGCCAGATCGCGGCGATGGCCGACCGGGTGCTCGCCGACGTCGGCGGAATCGACATCCTGATCAACAGCGCGGGCCGGTCCATCCGGCGTTCACTCGAGTTGTCGTATGACCGCATCCACGACTACCAGCGCACGATGCAGCTGAACTACTTCGCCGCGGTGCAGCTCATCCTGAAGTTCGTTCCCGGCATGCGTGAGCGCGGCTTCGGCCAGGTCATCAACTTGTCCTCGGCCGGCGTGCAGACCCGAACACCGCGCTTTGGCGCCTACATCGCCAGCAAGGCGGCCCTCGACACGCTCTGTGATTCGCTGCAGGCCGAGACCGTCGGCGACGGTGTCATATTCACCACGGTGTACATGGTTTTGGTGAAGACGCCGATGATCAGCCCCACCAAGGTGTACGACAAGTTCCCCACCCTGTCCCCCGAACAGGCGGCCGGTGTCGTCGGAAACGCGATCGTGCACCGGCCCCGCAGGGTGAGTTCGCCGTTCGGGCAATTCGCGTCGTTCGCCGACGCCGTCAACCCGTTCTTGATGGACCTTGTCCGCAACCGCGCCTTCTCGCTGTTCGACGACTCGGCGGCGGCGCGGGGCGATGAATCAGGTGACGACAAAGCACAATTCGACAAACGCAGCGAGGCATTCGTGCGGGCCACGCGCGGAATCCACTGGTAGAAAGGACTACTGATGAGTCTGCCCAAGCCAAGCGCTGACACCACCGTCGTCATCACCGGGGCGTCCTCGGGCATCGGCACCGAACTCGCGCGGGGACTTGCCCGCCGCGAGTATCCGCTGGTGCTCGTCGCGCGGCGCCGCGAGCGGCTGGTCGAGCTCTCCGACGAATTGCGTGAGGAGCACGCCGTCCGGGTTGACGTGCTGCCTCTCGACCTCGCCGACGAGACGGAGCGCGCCGAACTTCGCGACCGCATCAGCCGCGATCCGGTCGCCGGGCTGTGCAACAGCGCGGGATTCGGCACCAGCGGGCCGTTTCACAAGCTGCCTCTGGAGCGCGAACGCGAGGAGGTGATCCTCAACGTGCTTGCGCTGATGGACCTCACCCACGCGGCGCTGCCCGGCATGGTCGAGCGCGGTGCCGGCGCGGTCCTCAACATCGCTTCAGTTGCCGGATTTCAGCCGCTGCCCGGCATGGCGGTCTATTCGGGCACCAAGGCGTTCGTGCAAACGTTCTCCGAGGCCGTTCACGAAGAGCTGCACGGAACCGGGGTGTCGTGCACTGTGTTGTGTCCCGGACCGGTCCCCACCGAGTGGGCGGAGATCGCCGACGCGCACCAGTGGAGTGTGGGCATCGCACAGGTCTCGCCCGCCGATGTCGCCGCGGCAGCGATAGACGGCATGCTCGAGGGGAAGCGAAGCGTGGTGCCCGGATTGGTGCCGAAGGTGATGGGGATCGGCGGGAGGTTTACTCCGCGCAGCGTGCTGCTGCCCGCACTGCGTCTCGGTCAGGGATTGCGGCGCTGAGTGCACTCCGAGTGAACCGCCAACCCCGACTTCGGGTCATTCTCGCCGCCGTCCAGCTCACGGCGCTTACGCTGGCGGGCCTGGCGTGTTCCGGTAAGAATGCCGGTCCCACTTCTGTGTCCAGTCCCGGTCCAGCTCCCGCACCGACGACGGTGCAAACTCCCGGCCTAACCACCGCGGCAGACGCGGATGTCGTGGTGGACGGTCACACACATACCTTTTCGGGCACGGTCGTCTGCACCACCCAGGCCGCCAACCCGAGCGGGACGCCG
>JAFAWC010000612.1 GCA_019242135.1 Mycobacteriaceae bacterium
GCTCCCGCGCCCGCGCCGGCGGCTCCCGCACCCGAACCGGTGGGTCCTGCGCCCGGACCAGCTCCTGACGCGCCGCAAGCGACCCCGAGCGCGTTCGACGGATCAGCGCCCGCACCCTCGGCGGCGGTGGTTCGCTACGATCCGCGCACGGGCCGCTATGTCGCTCCCGACGGCGTGCTCTACCAGCAGACGAACCTGACGCCGACCGCGCGGACGTCCTGGCAGGACCTGCTGCCCAAATAGCGGAGTGCCGGTCAGTCGATTTTGACCAGCTTGAACGGCATCCGGACCGTCAGCAGCCAGTTCTTGCCGCAGGCACCGCTGACGCCGGTCGTCGCGTCCTCGCCCGCCAACGTCGTCGACCCGACCGTCATGAAGCCGGTCGCCGGATCAACCGGATAGAACCGGAAGATCTGATGTCCGGTGGCCGCCGTCCCGTCGAAACACGTCTCCCAATTGGGCAGCTCACGTTTGACGAACCACATTCCGTCACCGAACGTCAGGTTGGCGGTCCAGCCCTGGTCACTGGTCACGCTGCCCGAGCAGGTCAGCGGATCGGCGCAGGACGACGTGATCGTCCAGGTGCTGCGGACCGTCGCCTCATCGTGGTAGCTGTCATTGGTTCGGGCCCACTCGCCATTCGACGTCGCGGAGAACGTTCCGTTGACCGCCGGGTCGGTTGACGCGCGGGCCGAACCCACGCCGAGCCCGCCGACCGCAGCGGCGACCACCAGGGTCGCGCCTCCAAACACGCCGATCGAACGCACCGGATCGCTCCTTCAGGCGGGAACGCCATTCTCAAATGGGAGAATAACATCGGACGCGGTCACGCGTCGGCGGATTGATGAGCCGGTTGCCCGAAGGCGCATCGAGCGACGTCACAGCGGGTCGAAGCCGGAGATCAGCCACACGCCGTTGACTTTCGTCAGCGTGACTCGGACGGTGGCGGGGGTCAGCGTGGGGATCGGTTTGTCCTTGCTCGACGTCATCTTGTTGACGAACACCAGGACGACAGCGGAATCGGGGTGCAGCTCCGCCACCGCGGTTTCAGCGATCCGGGCCGTGGTTTTGACCTGGTTCTGCTTCGTCGCGTCACCGATGATCGCCTGGGTGAATTTGTCGTAGTAGGCCAGGAATTCGCCGGTCAGATGCGACTTCGCGGCGGCGATGTCATTCGTCAGGTTGTCCGGGGAGTACGTCAAGACCGCGACCGCGCCGTCTTCGGCCGACCGGTCGGCGGCCTGTCGCGCAGCGTCGTCGGTTTGCTGGTCGGGGCGGTACCGCGCGAAGTACACCCAGCCCGCCAGTGCCGTCGCGGCGATCACCGCGAGGACGAGCGCGACGACGCCCCAGCGAAACCGGGTCATGACACGAAATCGAATTCTGATGTTTTCAGCTGCCCGCGGTCCATCTCCAAGGTGAGGCTGATCCGCCAGGCCGCCACCGGCAGCGGTTTGTTGTCTGGGCCGGTGCCCTCGGACGTCGCCGCGACGAGGACCTCCGCGGAGTCGCCGTGAACCGCCCGCACCGCGACCATCTGGACCGTGAGCTTGGTCGTGACCTTCGACCGCTCGACTCCCTTGGCGATCTCATCGGCACCGCCGGCCTCCAGGCCTCGCTTCAACTTGCCTGTGGAGTTCTCCAGTACCCGCTGCATACTCTGGCGCACGGTCGCAGGGTCGAGCTGCATCATCGTGACGACGCTCTGGCGGGCCGCCGCAGCGAATTCCCCCTCCCGCCGACGCTGCTGCTGCACGCCGTGGTCATGCCACATCATCAGGCCGGTCACGGCGACTGACGCGCAGATGAGGACGGCCGCGGCGCCGATCGCCGCCCACTTCGCGATGGGCCCCAGGCGTGACCGCCAGCGCAAGCGGCGCTCGGCGGCCGCCGCCACGGCAGCTTTGCGCCGCAGTTCCTCGGCCTTGGCGCGGGCCGCTTCGGCACGGGTTTCGGCCGCCAGCGCGGCCGCGGCGGCCTCTTCCACCGAGGTAGCTTCGCCGTCGTCAACGCTGTCGTGGTCAGCGTCGAGCACCAGCGCTCGGTGCTTGCGCGGCGACATGGCGACCTCCCTGTCGCTTCCTCGTGTTAAGGGCAGCCACCCTATCACTGGCGGCGGACGGAATCTTCTCCGAAATGAAGAACTTCCTTCTCGCCTATGTCAGAGTAGCGGGGTGAGATTGTGCGCAGTTGCCGGCGCTGGTCTGTTGGCTGCGGCAGCGCTCGCGGCGCCGCCGCCGGCCATCGCCGAACCGACGGTCTGCAATGTGCCCGACTGCACACCCGGTATTCAGCCAGGGGTGGTGCTGGGCGCGCCGTGCGACAACACCACCTATTACGTCTTCGGCGTGACCGATTGGGGTCGCCTGGTGTTCTGCGGGTCGCCGCGCAGATATGACCCCCGCTGGTTCCGGTCGCCGTCGATGTTCGGGATCAAGGACGAGAACACCAACTGCAACGGTTATGAGCTCGGTGTCGCGCAGGCCCCGGACGGGCTGTTCCTCACCTGCGTGCCGGTGAGCGGCCAGGAACTCTGGCTTCGCGGCGACACCTGAGCGCGTCTTAGGAGACCGGCGTGAACCTGATGTGCAGGTCGGTCAGTCCCCGCAGGATGAACGTCGGTTCATAGCTGTAGTTGCGCGCGCCGACGGGGCCGTGCTTTTCCTCGTCGATGGTGATGTCGGCCATCCGGTCCAAAATGCGCTCGAGTGAGACCCGGCCTTCCACCCGCGCGAGCGGCGCGCCCGGGCACGAATGAATCCCACGGCTGAATGCGATGTGCTCCCGGACGTTCTTGCGGTCGAGCCGAAATTCGTGCGGATTGTCGAATCGTTTCGGGTCACGGTTGGCCGCGCCGGGACTGACCATGACGGTCGTGCCGGCGGGAACGTTGACGTCGCCCAACGTCGTCGACTTGCGGGCCATCCGGAAGACGCTCTTCACCGGGCTGTCCATCCGCAGGCATTCCTCGATGAAGGTGGGGATGTAGCTGCGGTCGTCGCGCAGTTGTTGTTGAATGTCGGGCCGGTCGCCCAGCACCCGCAGCGCGGCACTGAACAGCTTCGCGGTGGTTTCCTGTCCCGCGCCGAACAGGAATGTCGCCGTGCGCACCACGTCGGTCACCTCCGGGGTGGAGCCGTCGGGGTACTTCGCGGTCGCCAG
>JAFAWC010000113.1 GCA_019242135.1 Mycobacteriaceae bacterium
GCCGGGTAACGAGGTCATCGTGGCGAGCATGGCCCCCGGCAGCCGGCCGACGTATGCCCGCGCGATGGGCCCCATGCAGTTCCTGCCAGGGACGTGGGCCCGCTACGGAGCGGACGCCAAGGGCGACGGCAAGGCCGATCCGCAAAACATCTTCGACTCGGCGCTCGCGGCTGCGCGCTACCTGTGCAGCGGCGGCCTGAACCTTCGCGACCAGTCGCAGGTGCTCAGCGCGATCCTGCGCTACAACAACTCGATGCCCTATGCGCGCAACGTGCTGGGATGGGCGGCGGCGTACGCGACCGGCGTCGTCCCGGTGGACCTGCCTCCGATGACCGGACCTGTCCCACCGGTGGCTGACCTACACCTGGAGAAGGGCCCGGAAGGGATCGGCCCGGGGATGCCTTTCAATGTGCTCGGCCTGCCGACGACCGACCCGATGTCCCAGATGCAGCTGGTCAACTTCGGCACGGCCGACATCCCCAACCAGATGCCGGTGATCCCGCCAGGGATGGATCCCAGCCAATACCCGACCAGCTCACCGGGATGCCCCACGCTGGTGTGCTTCGGCGCGAGCGCGATGCCGTCGATGGTGCCGGCGACCGCCACCCCGTTCGGGCCGCCGTTGCCGGGAATGTCGCCGACCAGCCAGTGGCCGGGTTCGCAGGCCGCGCCGTACCCGGGACCGATGCCGGCGATGCCCTGGCAGCCGCCCTGGCAGGTGCCCGCGGGCGTTGCGGTCGCGCCCGGGTCGGTGCCGGACGCGCCGGGGATCGGGCCGGTCGCACCAGGGGTCGGGCCGGTCGCACCAGGGGTGCCGGCCGCGCCGGGGACCGTCGACCAGGTGGTGAATTCCCCCGCGCCCGGGCTTCCGCTGCCGCCATCGACGGGACCGTTGCCCGGCCCGACCAACTGAGCACCGGCACGAGCAGGCGTCAACGAACCGTAGACTCGACCGTGATGTCCGAACACCTGAACGGACGTGTGGGTGGCGATGAGCGCCCGCGCGAAGAACAAACCAGCAGCGATGAGCGCTCGCGCGAAGAGCAATCGGGGGCCGTGCGCTCGGCGCTGGCCAAGGTCATCGACCCCGAGTTGCGCCGGCCGATCACCGAGCTGGGCATGGTCAAAAACATCACGATCGGGCCCGATGGGGGCGTGCATGTCGCGATCTATCTGACGACTTCCGCGTGCCCGAAGAAGACCGAGATCTCCGACCGCGTCACCCGCGCGGTGAGGGATGTGCCCGGAACCGGCACCGTCAACGTCACGCTCGACGTGATGAGCGACGAGCAGCGCACCGAGTTGCGCAAGATGCTGCGCGGGGACACCCGCGAACCCGTGATCCCGTTCGCCCAGCCCGGCTCGTTGACCCGCGTCTACGCCGTGGCCTCGGGCAAAGGTGGCGTCGGCAAGTCCAGCATTACGGTGAACCTGGCCGCCGCGATGGCTTCCCGCGGATTGGCCGTCGGGCTGCTTGACGCCGACATCTACGGTCACTCGATTCCGCGGATGATGGGAACCGCGGACCGGCCCACGCAGGTGGAGTCGATGATCCTGCCGCCGATCGCCCACGAGGTGAAAGTCATCTCGATCGCGCAATTCACCCAGGGCAATACCCCGGTGGTGTGGCGCGGACCGATGCTGCACCGGGCACTCCAGCAGTTCCTCGCCGATGTGTACTGGGGCGACTTGGACGTGCTGCTGCTCGACCTGCCGCCGGGCACCGGCGACGTCGCGATCTCGGTGGCTCAGCTGATCCCCTCGGCGGAGATCCTCGTGGTCACCACACCGCAGATGGCGGCCGCGGAGGTGGCGGAGCGGGCCGGCGCGATCGCGCTACAGACCCGGCAGCGCCTCGTCGGAGTGGTCGAGAACATGTCTGGGCTGCTGATGCCCGACGGCTCCACGATGCAGCTGTTCGGTGAGGGCGGTGGTCGTCAAGTTGCCGAGCGGTTGTCGCGCGCGTTCGGCGCCGACGTGCCGCTGCTCGGTCAGGTGCCACTGGACCCGGCGCTTGTGCTATCCGGCGACTCCGGGGTGCCGCTCGTGCTCAGCGCGCCCGACTCCCCGGCAAGCAAGGAATTGCTCAGCGTGGCCGACACGTTATCGGCCCGTCGCCGCGGTCTGGTCGGCATGTCACTAAGCATCGACACCGCGCGGCGCTAACGGTAGCGCGAAAACGTCGCAGAACAGCTACGTCGCGTCGGGATCAAACGGCGCCGGGCCCGAAGGTTTGTCGGGTTTCGTCGACGGTGTATCGGGAGGTAGGTCCACCGGCTTGTCGAACTTGCCGGTGAAGAAGGAATCATCCCCGTCGAGTAGATGCTTCGTCAGTGCCGCACGTGGTGACATACCGCGAAGCTTCTGCAGCTCTGCAAGCGGCTCGCGCAGATCCTCGAACTCGGGGCCCAACTCTTCGCGCAGGTTGCTTGTGGCCCCGTTGACATAGTCGCGGGCCTGGCGCAACGCATCGGCCGTCCAACGAATCGCACCGGGCAGGCGCTCGGGGCCGAGCACCAGCAGGCCCACGACTACCAGAACTAGCATCTCGCCCCATCCGATGTTGAACATCAGGAGGTGTCCGGACCGGGTGTGACCGTCAGCGTCAGGTGCCGGCCGTCACGAACCACCTCGATGGGGGCGGGCTGGCCGATGGTGAGCTGGCGCACCGCGACGACGAACTCATCTGCGTCGGCGACACTGCGAGCGGCGACCTTGACCACCACGTCGTTCTCGAGGATCCCGCCCTTCTCAGCGGGGCCACCGGACTTGACGTTGGCGACCTGCGCCCCGGAGGCGACCGCGTTGCTGACCGAACGTGCTGTCAGGCCCAGGGTGGGATGGACGATCTTGCCGTCCCTGATCAGCGTGTCGACGACGGTCTTCACCTCATTGACGGGGATCGCGAAGCCGAGCCCGCTGGCGCTGTCGGACAGGGATTTCCCGGCAGTGTTGATGCCGATCACGTGGGAGCTCATGTCAATCAGCGGACCACCGGAGTTGCCGTGGTTGATCGAAGCGTCGGTCTGCACGGCGTCGATGACGGTGTCGGTGTCGGAGCCCTCACCGGACAACGGCACCGGACGATGCAGCGCGCTGACGATGCCCTGGGTGACCGTGCTGCGAAGTCCGAGCGGCGCACCTGCGGCGATCACCTCGTCGCCGACGCGCAACTTGTCGGAGTCGCCGAACTGGGCGACGGTGAGCCTGTCGACATTGTCGACCTTGAGCACGGCCAAGTCCGTCTTCGGGTCGCGGCCGACAAGGTTGGCGGGCACTTCCTTGCCGTCGTTGAACACGACCGTGATCTTGAACTGGCTCGGGTTGTTGGCGGCGTCGGAAATCACGTGGTTATTGGTAACGATGTAGCCGCGACCGTCGACGACGACGCCGGAGCCCTGCGCGCCCTCCTGGTCGCTCATCGCCTCGACCGTAACGACCGAGTCCGAGACCGCAGCCGCCACTTGCGCGAAGCGGCCCTCGGGCGGCTGGCTTCCGTTCGTCGACAGTGTCACCTTGGACGTCGTGAAGGCCTCAACAACCTCCGCGGTCTTGCGCCCGACCCATCCCCCAACGAACGCAATCGCAAGCGCCATCACCGCGAGTACCGCAAGCGCCCGGTAGGACACCCTTCCGCCGAACAGCACGTCACGCACGCCGAGCTTGGCCGTCGACCCCCTCGCCGCCGCAGATTGCGGCTTGGCCAGCGCCGGGGCGGTCAGGGATGCCGCCGCGCCAGGATCACGCCACGGGTCCGCGCCCAAGTCGGCGTCGTCGTCGCGCTCGCCGTCGAGAGCGCCCGCATCGGCGGGGTGCCGCTGCAACGACTCGCGGACCGATGGGGGACGCCCGAAGGCCTCCTCGAGCACGGGGTCCGGTGGCGCGTCGCGGGGCGCGTACTCCCCCTGATCGCGATGTTTGTCTGAGCCGAGGAACGATCCCTCAAATCCTTGCGGACGGCCGAACGCACGAGTGGCCGCAGCGTCGACCGGCGGCCGGGAAATCGGACGAGGCGCGAGCCGAGTCGACCCGTTACCATCCCCCGAGCCCGGTGGTGGGGCGCCGTCGGGATTGTCAGCGTTGGTGTTCGTGGGGGTCACTGGGTCCTCTTCCGGGGGCTGCGGACGGCGTGGGCCATGGCCAGGCACGGCGTCCCCGATGAAGTGCTGTCCACCCTACCGGCGTTTACGCCGATCGCGTTGCATGCCATCGGCTAGCTCGTCGGCTGGGCCGGTGCCCAACACCGACGCGTCGGGCTGATTCGGAATCTGCGCAAGCATGCCCAGCAGCGAGGCCGGCATGTTGACCGGGCGCGACTCGCGTAGCGCGGCGCGGGCCTGGCGCTGACCATCCACTTCGGCGGCGCACTGCGGGCACAACGAAAGGTGATGCGCAGCGCGCAGATGGGCAGTCATCCGCAGCTCACCGTCGACGAACGCCGCAATCGCCTCGGTGGAGAGGTGCTCGGTGGAGCCGA
>JAFAWC010000338.1 GCA_019242135.1 Mycobacteriaceae bacterium
CCGCAGAAGAAGGGCGAATACGGCGCGGATCTTCGGCACGTGCACGCGGTGATCGACGCGCTGGTGCCCCGGCTGAAACGGTCCGCGGTGATTGTCGGTAAGTCAACCGTGCCGGTCGGAACCGCAGCCGAACTCGCCGCCCGGGCAACGGCGTTGGCACCATCCGGGCTGGATGTGGAAGTGGCCTGGAACCCGGAGTTCCTGCGTGAGGGACTCGCGGTGCACGACACACTGCACCCAGACCGGACCGTGCTGGGTGTGCCACCGGATTCTCGGCGCGCGGAGACCGCTGTGCGAGAGCTCTACGCTCCGTTGATCGATGCGGGCGTGCCGTTCGTGTGCACCGATCTGCAGACCGCTGAGCTTGTCAAGGTATCTGCGAATGCGTTTCTGGCAACAAAGATTTCGTTCATCAACGCGATATCCGAAGTGTGCGAGGCCGCGGACGCCGATGTCAGTGTGCTCGCCGACGCGCTCGGCTATGACGCCCGCATCGGACGCCGGTTCCTCACGGCGGGACTGGGTTTCGGCGGCGGTTGTCTGCCCAAGGACATTCGCGCCTTCATGGCGCGCGCGGGTGAGCTGGGCGCAAGCCAGGCGCTGACGTTTCTGCGTGAGGTCGACAGCATCAACATGCGGCGCCGCACGAAGATGGTGGAGCTCGCGGCGAAGGCGTGCGGCGGCTCGCTGCTCGGCGCCAACATCGCGGTGCTGGGCGCCGCGTTCAAGCCCGAGTCCGACGACGTCCGGGACTCCCCAGCGCTCAACGTCGCCGGCTTGCTGCAACTCAACGGCGCGACAGTCAACGTGTATGACCCCAAGGCAATCGAGAACTCGCGTCGCATCTTCCCGACGCTGAACTACTCGATCTCGGTGGCCGAGGCGTGCGAGCGTGCCGACGCGGTGCTGGTGCTCACCGAGTGGAGCGAGTTCGTCGACCTCGATCCCGACACGCTGGCCGGCATCGTGCGCGCCAAAGTCATTGTCGACGGCCGTAATTGCCTTGACGCGCGACGCTGGACCGAGGCCGGCTGGCGCTTGCATGCACTGGGAAGGCGGGTGGCCGAGCCCGCGCGTCAACGCTGAGTCGGCGGCGCGGCGTAGCGTCGTCGCCGTGACCGTCTACGCGCTCAACCTGTTCAACGTGGCCGACCGTGACGAGTACCTGGCGTACAGCCGACGGTCGGTCGCGGAGGTCGGCGCTCACGGCGGCAAGGTCGTCGCTCTCGGCCAGTTCCGTCGGGCGGTCACCGGTGACATGTCGCCGCGTCGGGTGCTGATCCTGGTGGAGTGGGAATCCGAAGCGGCGTTTGACAGCTATTGCAACGATCCCGCCCTGGTCGACCTGCACCCGCACCGCGAGAACGGATCGGCTGACTACATCTGGCAGCTGTTCGACCGTTTGGACGATCTGCGGCCCATTCTTAAGCTCGAGTCGAGGTGATGAGTATGAGGCAGAGGATCCGGTGGCTGGTGCTGCATGGTGTGGTGCGCGGGCTGGCATCGATCGGAATGCGCCGCGGCGACCCGCAGGCCCGGATGATCGCCGATCCGGCCGTGCGGGCCGATCCCGTCCCCTACATCGAGGATTTGCGCGGCCGGGGCCGGCTGGTTAGGAGCCGGGCGGGTTATCTGACCGTCGACTATGAATTGGCGCATGAGGTGTTGCGCTCGGAGGACTTTCGGGTCACCGAGCTCGGCGCGAATCTTCCCCGACCGCTGCGCTGGGTGCACAACAAGACCGGCACCGGCCTGCTGCATCCGCTGGAGCCGCCGTCGCTGCTGACGGTGGAGCCGCCCGAACACACCCGCTATCGCAAGCTGGTGTCGTCGGTGTTCACCACCCGTGCCGTCGCCACCCTGCGCGACCTGGTCGAAACGACCGCAGCGACGCTGCTCGACAACCTTGCCGACCGCCGCGGCGCCGTCGACGTCGTCGAGCACTACTGCTCTCAGCTGCCCATCACCGTGATCGGCGACATTCTCGGGGTGCCTGAACGCGACCGAGCCCAGATCCTCGCCTTCGGCGAGCTCGGTGCCCCCAGCCTCGATGTCGGGCTGTCGTGGCGGAAGTACCGCCGGGTGCACCGCGGCATCGTCGGCTTCAACAGCTGGCTTGCCGACCACCTGGAGAGCCTGCGGCGAAACCCGGGCGACGACTTGCTCAGTCAGCTCATCGAGGCCGCCGACGAGAACGGCCGACTCACCGACCGGGAGCTGCGCGCCACCGCCGGCCTGGTGCTCGCGGCGGGCTTCGAAACCACGGTGAACCTACTGGGCAACGGCATCCGCCTGCTCGTCGAGAACAGGCAGCACCTCGAGACCCTGGCGGCCCGGCCCGACCTGTGGCCTAACGCGGTCGAAGAGATCCTGCGGCTCGAATCCCCCGTGCAACTGAGCGGGCGGCTGGCGCGACGCGACGTGGACGTGGCCGGGACCACGGTGCGGTGCGGCGAGCTGGTGGTGGTGTACCTCGCCGGCGCCAACCGCGACCCGGCGGTGTTCGAGGATCCGCACCGTTTCGACGTCGAACGAGCCAACGCGAACAAGCACCTGTCGTTTTCCAGCGGCAGACATTTCTGCCTTGGTGCCGCGCTGGCGCGCGCCGAGGGCGAGGTCGGCCTGCGGTCGTTCTTCGACCGCTTTCCCGACGCGCGGCTGGCCGGCGATGGCCGCCGACGCGATACCCGGGTGCTGCGCGGCTGGGCATCCCTGCCGATCGCGCTCGGTTCCGACCTGTCCGCGGTAGGTTCCTGACGTGGAATTCTCGGCAGCGTTGCGGAAGGAAAACGACTCGTTCGCCGAGGTCGTCGGCCGCGCCGATCCGGCCACTCCGGTGCCGACGTGTCCGGGCTGGACACTGAAGCAGCTGGTGCGCCACGTCGGGCGCGGCGACAGGTGGGCGGCGCAGATCGTGGCCGATCGGCGCACCGACTACCTCGATCCCCGCGAGGTGCGCGACGGCAAGCCCCCCGATGACGCCGTTGTGGGCTGGTTACGCGGCGGCGTAGGGGTGCTCGTCGACGCGGTCGATCAGGTGGGTGCCGACACCCCGGTGTGGACCTTTTTGGGGCCGCGGCCGGCCGCATGGTGGATCCGGCGCCGCCTGCACGAGGTGACCGTGCACCGCGCCGATGCCGAACTGGCTCTCGGACGGGACTTCCAGCTGTCGGCCGAGCTGGCCGCCGACGGGCTCACCGAGTGGCTGGAACGGGTGGTGATTGTGTCGCGGGGCGAGAGTCCGCCGCTGGCAGAGGGTCAGACACTGCAATTGCACGCCACCGACGGCGGCGACTGGACATTACGCGGCGCGCGCGACGCGGTGGCGCTCGACATCGGCGGCTCCGACGGTGCGACATCGACGACGGTGAGCGGCGACGCGACGTCCCTGTTGCTCGGGGCGGTGCGCCGCATCCCGGCCGACGATCCGCGGATCACCGTCAGCGGTGACGGCGAGGTGTGGCGCACCTGGCTGGACGGCACCCCGTTCTGAGGGTTTAGCTTTCAGTCATGACCATTTCGGAGATCGCAACCGTACTGGCCTGGCACGACGCGCTGAACGCGCAGGACCTCGACACGCTGGTCGAGCTGTCCACCGGGGACATCGAGATCGGCGACCCGCGCGGCGCCCGACAGGGCCATGACGCGCTGTGCGAATGGGCAACGTCGAAGCAGTTCACGGTCGAACCCGGGCGGATGTACGTGCACGACGGCGTCGTGGTCGTCGAACAGGAGGTCTTCGCGTCGGGACCGCCCCAGAAGGTCGCCTCGGCGTTCCGGGTCGTGCATGACAAGGTCGCGTCCGTGTTCGGGCACCCAGGACCTGGCGGCGGCGCTGGCCGCGACCGAGCTCACCGAAGCCGACTTCACGGACGGGTAGGAGACGGCATGCGCGGGATCATCCTGGCCGGCGGCTCGGGCACCCGGCTGTACCCGATCACGATGGGCGTCAGCAAGCAGCTGCTGCCGGTCTACGACAAGCCGATGATCTACTATCCGCTGTCCACCTTGATCATGGCGGGCATTCGCGACATCCAGGTGATCACCACACCCAGCGATGCCCCGGGGTTTCACCGCCTGCTCGGCGACGGCTCGGCGTTCGGCATCAACATCAGCTACGCGGTGCAACAGCAGCCCGACGGGCTGGCGCAGGCCTTCGTGATCTGCGCCGACCACATCGGCACGGACACTGTCGCACTTGTGTTGGGCGACAACATCTTCTACGGTCCCGGTCTGGGAACGAGCCTCAGACGGTTCCAAAAGATCAGCGGCGGAGCAATTTTCGCATACTGGGTGAGCGACCCGTCCGCCTATGGGGTGGTGGAGTTCAGCGCAGATGGAACGGCGCTGTCGCTGGAGGAGAAACCAGCGACCCCCAAGTCGCATTACGCGGTGCCCGGACTGTATTTCTACGACAACGACGTCGTCGAGATCGCCCGCTCGTCGCGGCCATCGGCTCGGGGCGAATATGAGATCACCGAGATCAACCAGACCTACCTGAATCGCGGGCAGCTGTCCGTGGACGTGCTGGCCCGCGGCACCGCGTGGCTGGACACCGGAACCTTCGATTCGCTGCTGGACGCCAGCGACTATGTGCGCACCATCGAGCGCCGACAGGGGCTGAAGATAAGTGTGCCCGAGGAGGCGGCGTGGCGGGTCGGCTACATCGACGACGACCAGTTGGCCGCTCGGGCTCACGCACTGCTCAAGTCAGGGTATGGCGGCTACCTGCTCGAGCTGCTCGACGGGAATTAGTCGCGCCGCCCGGCGTGGCCAGCACCGTCGCGATCGCGGTGGTCAACGGCACCGACAACGCGAGCGCGATGCCGCCGACGGCCGAGCGGGCCATCTCGGTGGCCACGCTCTCGCTGGTCAGCACGTCGCCCAGCGACCGGTTGGCGACCGAGAACAGCAGAAGCAGCGGCAGCGCACTGCCCGCGTACGCGAGCACCAACGTGTACACGGTGCTGGCAATGTGATCGCGGCCAACTCGCATTGCGCTGAGAAATATTGTGCGCCTTGATTTCTCGTTGCCCAGCGCGGTGAGCTCGAACACCGTCGACGCCTGGGTGACGGTGA
>JAFAWC010000354.1 GCA_019242135.1 Mycobacteriaceae bacterium
CGCGCGGTGGTGATGCTGGTGATCGACGTGTCGGAATCGATGGCGTCCACCGATGTGGCGCCGAGCCGCATCGAGGCGGCAAGGGAGGCCGGGAAGCATTTCGCCGACGTGCTCACGCCCGGCATCAACCTGGGGCTGGTCTCGTTCGCCGCCACCGCCACGCTGTTAATGCCGCCGACGGTCGACCGCGAGGCGGTGAAACGCGCGATCGACACGCTGGAACCGGCGCCGCGCACCGCCACCGGGGAGGGTATCTTCACCGCGCTGCAGGCGATCGCGACGGTGACCTCGGTGATGGGCGGGGGCAACGGCCCTCCGCCGGCGCGTATCGTGCTCGAATCCGACGGCAAGGAAACCGTGCCGGGTGATCCCGACATGCCGCGGGGCGCCTTCACCGCCGCGCGCGCCGCGAAGGCGCAGGGGGTGGCCATCTCGACCATCTCGTTCGGCACCCCCGACGGAGTCGTCGAATACGAGGGGCAGACACTTCCGGTGCCCGTCGACGACGCGACGTTGCAAAGCATCTGCCAGATCACCGGCGGGGAGGCGTTCAAGGCAGGCAGTCTCGACGAGCTGAGCCAGGTCTACACCACACTGCAGAACCAGATCGGCTACCAGACGATCCGCGGCGACGCGAGTGAGGGGTGGATACGGCTGGGCGCGGTGCTGTTGGCGGCCGCCGCGTTGGCCGGGGTGCTCATCAACCGTCGGCTGCCCGGCTGAGCGCAGCACCGGGCCGCGTCAGCAGGGAAGGACCACGACCGCGGTGGCGACGATGTCGTTCGCCACGGCCACCGAAACCGCCATGTCTTTCTGGATCATGTTGACGGTATCCGCGGAGATCATCCCGCTGCCGGTATTGCCGACGGCCGCGCACACCTTGTGGCCGGCGTCGAGCAGTTGCTGAGCACTGAGGAACACATACTTGGGCTGCAGCTGCTGCAGGTAGGCAGCCTCATCGGCGCGGGCGGGCGACGCCGGCGCCACCGCGAACGTCATCACCGCGGCCGCGACCGGGATCAGGAGACGAACCGGATGAACCATGGTCGATCACCTCCAGAGGTAATTCTCGCGGATACGGTCTTCCCCTGTCAGATGATCCCTAATCGTCGTGTGCGGGCGATGCGCTTTGCGCGGAGTGCCGCGGCGCGTGTCAGGTGGATGTGCAGCAGATCCGGCGCTGATACCCTCGTGCGGACGGAACGATACCGTATTGCCAATTTCTGGGGTGGGAGCACATCGTGGCGCAGGCAGAGACCACACGTGACGATCGCGACTCGAAGGCTGTGCGCAGACGGAATCCGGCGCGCTTCGACCCGTCGGTCGACGCCGCGATTTTGACCGCGGCTCTGCAGGCACTCGCCGAGCACGGCTTCGACAAAATGACCATCGAGGACGTCGCGGCACGCGCGGGCGTGGGTAAGGCGGCCGTTTATCGACGTTGGTCGAACAAGGCGGCGGTGGTCGCCGAGGCGATAGCGCGTTGGCGGCGAACGCTGGGGCCGGTACAACCCCCCAACACCGGCAGCCTTCGCGGCGACATCGACGCACTGCTGGCCGCCGTCCCGGAATTGGATGACGCAGAAGTGAATACGATGACCATGGTGATGGGCGTCGCCACCGCCGCGAGTCGCAACGCCGTGCTGGCGGCGGCGCTGGACGAACTAGTGCTGTCCCAGCCGCGCCGGATGATCGGCGTGGTCCTCGACCAGGCGGTGGCGCGCGGAGAGATATCCGCCCGTCGCGACCTGAGCCTCATTCCCGACGTCGCACTCGGGCTGAACCTGCTGCGGATCATCACCGGCCGGCCGATCGATCGGGTTTTTGTCCGTCGCGTGCTCAAAGACGTCATCTTGCCGCTCGCCTCGGCCGACGCGTCGGAGAATTGACCGCCTTGCGGAAGGGTGGGGTTCCGATTAACAATTAAGGCGGAACGGTATCGTTCCGCCTTAGTAGGTGATTAGGAGCATGACATGACCATGTCGCGTGTACCGGTGCTCATCGTCGGAGCGGGGGCGGGGGGCTTGACCACCTCCGCGGTGCTCGCGCAGCACGGAATCTCGTCGCTGCTCATCGAGAAGCGCCGCGAGGTGTTCCTGTACCCGAAGGCGCGCAACCTGAGTTTCCGCAGCCTGGAGATTTTGCGCGGTCTGGGACTGGGCGATGAGGTTCACGCGGTCGCCGAGGGGGTCTCGGACATGATCCTCAAACCCACCCTCAACAGTGCC
>JAFAWC010000613.1 GCA_019242135.1 Mycobacteriaceae bacterium
CATTTCGCGGACGGCGCCGTACGCGTGACCGTGGGGAACCGAGCATCCACTCGCGCGATACTCGCCGCGCTTGCCCACAACGATGCATCACTTGCGGTATGAAGAGGCGTGGCCCGACATGTGCCGTCTTCGGACATCCGTGATCCCATCGAGCAGGCCCGCGCCAACTGGGAACGGTCAGGGTGGGCCGACGTGGCCGACGGCATGGTCGCGGTCACGTCGGTGATGCGCGCCCACCAGATTCTGCTGGCGCGGGTGGAGAACGCGCTGCGACCCTACGACTTGAGCTTCTCGAGGTTCGAGTTGCTTCGGCTGCTGGCCTTCAGCCGCACCGGCGCGTTGCCGATCGCCAAGGCATCCGACCGGTTGCAGGTGCACGTCACCAGCGTCACACACGCGATTCGGCGGCTGGAGGCCGCCGGGCTCGTCGAGCGTGTTCCTCATCCGACCGACGGTCGCACCACGCTGGTGCAGATCACCGCCCTGGGGCGCTCGACCGTCGAAGACGCCACGGTCACCTTGAACGGCGAGGTCTTCTCCGAGCTCGGGATTTCGACCGAGGAATCCCGTGCGCTCGTCGCGTCGATCCGCGCGCTGCGCCGCTTCGCGGGCGACTTCTAAAGCGTCGTCATCGCGGGCAGCGGGATCGTCGCCGTGACCGCAGTCCCTGCCCCGGGTCGTGACCTGATGTTGAGCCGGCCCCCGACGATCTCGGCGCGCTCTGCCATCGACAGCAGACCGTAGCCGCCCATCTCGTCACCGCCCAGCGGATGCTCGAACGTGTCGAAACCGACGCCGTCGTCGACGATTTCGAGCCGCGCGGCGCCACCCGCGACTGCGAACGTGAGCCGTGCGGTGCTGGCGTTGGCGTGTTTGACCACGTTCTGCAGACATTCCTGGGCGATGCGGTACAACGCGAGCTCGATGTGGTCGGGCAGGCGGGTGTCAGCCAGCTCCACCTGCAGCTCGATCTGAGGAATCGAGCGGGCGAGGCTGGCCAGCCCGCCCGCCAGGCCAAGGTCATCGAGCACCGGTGGGCGCAGGCCGCCGATCGCCGCGCGGGCCTCCTGCAGCGTCAGTTCGACCAACTCGCGCGCCTTGCCCAGCTGCTCGGCGACCGCGGCAGGATCGGCGCCGACCGACCTTCGGGCGGCGTCGAGCCGGTAGGACAGCGTGATCAGCCGCTGCGAGATCCCATCGTGGATGTCGCCGGCGAGTCGGCGGCGTTCCAGCTCCTGCGCCTCGATCACCTGCTCGACGAAGTTCTCGTGGGCGCGTTCGCGGGCCACCAGCTGGCGGTGCAGCCGCGCCTGGTGCAGCGCACCTGCGATGAGCTGGCCGATGACCAGCAGCAACTCCACATCCCGGTCGGTGAACTCGCGCCGCTCGACGGTGTGCACGTTGAGGACGCCGACGAGGCCGCCCGGGTCGGTCTCCATCGGCACCGAGACCATCGACGTGAAGTCGCGCCCACGCAGCGACTGGAACGGCATGTAGCGCGGATCGGACTCCTTGTCATGGCTGATCACGACAGGTTCACGATGACTGGCCACCCAACCCGAGATGCCCGAACCCAGCGGCAACCGGATCTTGCCCACCTCACTGTCGAACGGCGGTGTCGCGCCGCGCAGCGTCAACGACCGGTTGGTGTCGTCGAGCACGTGCACGAAGCACACATCGGTGGCGGTCGCCGCCGTGATCATCCGCGCCGCTGCCGCCGCCAGTGGCTCCACCCCCGGTCCGCTGGAGGCGGCCTGAATCATTTCACGCAGCAGCGCCAGCTCACGGTCGGCGTCGACCAGGTCGCGCACGGCGTTGGCGCCCGGGCTGGTCCCGCGCCCTCGCGGCTTCGTCATTGGTAGATGCCTTCCCGTATTGCGGTGGCGACTGCGCCGGTCCGGTCGCTGACCCCCAGCTTGCGATAAATCGAACGCAGATGACTTTTGACCGTCTCGTCGCCGATCACGAGCTTGTTGGCGATACCGCGATTGGACAGCCCGGTGACGACATACGACAGGATCTCGCTTTCCCGCTGCGACAGGCCGTGACGGGCGCCCGGCCAGAATTCGTCGCGCTGGATGCGGGCGGCGGTGTCCACGGCGCGCGCCGCCATGCCGGGATCGATCGCGGTGTCGCCCCGGTGCACGAACTCGAGCTGGCGGACCAGCTCGTCGCTGCTGATGCTCTTCAGCAGATAACCCGACGCGCCGACCCGCATGGCCTGAAAGAGGTACTGCTCATCGTCGTACACCGACAGCATCACCACCTTGCGGTCGGGATCACGTTCACGCAGCGCCTGGCATAGGTCCAGGCCGCTGGACCCCTGCATGCGCACGTCGCACAGCACGACGTCGGGGTTCAGCTCGCCGATCGTGGCGAGCGCACGCTCAGCGCCCACCGCCTGGCCGACGACCTGCACGCGATCGGAGAACGCGGCCAGCATCGCCTTGAGGCCCTCGATCACCATCTCGTGGTCGTCGACCAGCACGATCCGCACTGGTCCGGCAGCTGTTGCCATGCAGATCACCATAGAACTGCGGCGCCGATTGTTGACCTAGGCGTTCGTGACGATGCTGGCGGGCGTTCGTGACGAGCACGCCCCCAATGGCCTGCCCAATCCCCCCTGCGGGGGATGCCGCGGGAGTCGCGTCATCGGATGCTGTGGGCATGCCGGGGCAAGCGGTCGCGACGCGCGGATTCTGGTGGGATCGGACCCGGCCGACCGACGCCGATGTGGCCCAGCTGCGCGCGGTGATCTTCGACCTCGACGGTGCGATGGCCGACATCGAGCGCGACGGCCAACGGGTAGCGTTCAACGCCGCGTTCGCCGCTCACGGGCTCGACATTCGGTGGGACGACGACCACTACGCGCGGCTGGTGATGATCGGCGATGAGCGGCGCCGCATCGCCACGGATCTGCGGCGGCGAGGCTTTGGCGCCGCCGCCGACGAGATCGCCGACGACCTGCTGCGCACCAAGGACGCCGTCTTCACCGACTGTGTGCTCGACGGCGACGTCGTGGCACGCTCCGGGCTGATCGACGCCATGATGAGCTGCTTCGTCGCCGGCGTCTGGGTCGCCGTGGTCAGCACCGGCCGGCGGGCGTGGGTGGAGCCGCTCGTGCGTCAGCTGGTCGGTGACGGACTGGTGGAGACCATCGTGACGGCCGACGACGTCACGGGGTCCGACCCGCAGACCGACGTCTACGAACTGGCCCTGTGGGAGCTCGGCGTCGGACCGGAAAGCGCGTTGGCGATGGTCGGTTCGGCCGCGGGCATGCGCGCGGCGTCCAGCGCGGGACTTGCCGCGGTCGTGGTGCCGACTGCCTACACGGCGTCGGACGATTTCACCGCGGCGGTGGCGGTGCGGTGGCACTACGACGGCGCGGAATCACTCCTGGCGCCCGACTGCCAACGCCTGCATCGCCGCTGGTGGTCGGCGCAGAAGCGGGCGGTGGCCGCGTAGTTCGGCGCTGTCGTGGGTCAGCTCTCGCGGAGCATCTCGATGACGGCGCTGAAGTCCTTGTCCGCGTGATCGGCGGCGAACTTCGCGTAGATCTCCGCAGCATGGCTACCCAGCGGAGCGGCCAAGCCGGTCGACCGGACCGCGTGCATCGCAAGCCCAAGGTCCTTATTCATCAGCGCGGTCGCAAACCCGGGTTTGAAGTCATTGTTCGCCGGCGACGTCGGTACCGGTCCGGGCACCGGGCAATTCGTGTGCACTGCCCAGCAGTTGCCGGTGGCGCCGGTGATCACGTCGAATAGCGACTGCGCCGACAAGCCGAGCCGCTCGGCCAGCAAAAACGCTTCCCCGACGGCGATCTGCTGCACGGCCAACACCATGTTGTTGCACAGCTTCGCCGTCTGCCCGGCCCCCGATTCGCCGCAGTGGATGATCTTGCCCGCCATCGGCTCCAGCACGGGGCGACCGCGTGTGACGGCGGCGTCGTCACCGCCGACCATGAAGGCCAAGGTGCCGGCGACGGCGCCCTTCACGCCACCGGACACCGGTGCGTCGAGTTGGGCGAAACCGCGCTCGCCGGCCTGCGAGTTGACCGCCCGGGCGTCCTCGACGGAGATCGTCGAGCTGTCGATAAACAACGCGCCCGGCGCCGCGGCGGGCAGGATCTCGGCATAGCACCGTTTCACAAGCTCGCCGTTGGGCAGCATGGTGATCACGACGTCGCCTTCGGCGACCGCCTCTGCGCCGCTGGAGAAGACCCGCACGCCGGCCGCGGCCGCGGCCGACGAGGCGGCGGGCACCGGATCGAAACCGCGTACCGTGTGCCCCGCCGCCGCCAGGTTCGCCGCCATCGGGCCGCCCATGTTTCCCAAGCCCAAAAACGCGATCGTGCTCATCCGCTGTGCCCTTTCGCCTTCACCCGGGCGGACTCGGCACGGCCGATGACCACCCGCATGATCTCGTTGGTTCCCTCAAGGATTCGATGCACGCGCAGGTCCCGAACGATCTTCTCCAGTCCGTACTCTGTTAGGTACCCGTATCCGCCGTGCAGTTGGAGCGCCTTGTCGGCTACCTCGTAGCACGCCTCGGTGACGTACAGCTTCGCCATCGCGCACAGCTCGACCTTGTCCGGGTCGTCGTCGTCGAGCGCAGTTGCGGCTCGCCACAACAGCATCCGCGACGATTCCAGTGCCGTTGCCGAGTCTGCCAGGGTGAACCGGATCGTCGGCTCATCGATCAGGTTGCCGCCGAAAGCCTGCCGGTCGCGCAAGTATGCGATGGCCTTGTCGTAGGCGGACCGTGCGCCACCGAGGGAGCACGCGGCGATGTTGATCCGGCCACCGTTGAGCCCGTTCATCGCGATGCCGAATCCGCTGCCCTCACCCTCGGCGCCGCCCAGCATCGCGTCGGTCGGAACTCGGACACCCTCGAGGATCACCTGCGCGGTTGGCTGCGCGTGCCAACCCATCTTTTGCTCCTGCGTGCCGAAACTCAGGCCGGCGGCACCCTTTTCGACGATGAATGCCGAGATGCCTCGGGGGCCAGCGGCGCCGGTGCGGGCCAACACCACGTACACGTCGGACTCTCCGGCACCGGAGATGAACTGCTTGACGCCGTCGAGCACGTAGTCCGCCCCTTTACCCTGGCCATCGCGGACCGCTCTGGTTCGCAATGCCGCCGCGTCAGAGCCTGCCGCCGGCTCTGTCAGGCAATAACTGGCGACGGTCTCCATCGTCGCCAGCCGGGGCACCCACGCCTTACGCTGCTCGAGCGTGCCGTAGCGGTCGACCATCCACGCGCACATGTTGTGGATGGACAGAAATGCGGCGATGGTTGGGTCCGCGGCCGCCAGCTCTTCGAAGATCCGCACCGCGTCGAGGCGACGCAACCCGCTTCCGCCGACGTCGTCGCCGCAGTAGATCGCCGCCATCCCCAGCGCGGCGGCCTCGCGCAGTACGTCGACCGGGAAGTGGTGGGTCCCGTCCCACTCCAAGGCCTGTGGTGCAACACGTTTCGCGGCGAATGCGGCCGCCGTTTCCGTGATGACGCGCGCGTCATCGTCAAGTCTGATCATGGTTGGGGCCGTGACTACTTCATCGTCGGGATGACGAACTCTGCGCCGTGCGTGCCCGCGGGCCACCGCTGCGTCACGGTCTTGACCTTGGTGTAGAACTGGATCGACGCCGGGCCGTGCTGGTTGAGATCGCCGAAGCCGGAGCGCTTCCAGCCGCCGAAGGTATGGTATGCCACCGGCACCGGGATCGGCACGTTGACGCCGACCATGCCGACCTGCACCCGGGACACGAAATCGCGGGCGGTGTCGCCGTCGCGGGTGAACACGGCCACACCGTTGCCGTATTCGTGCGCGCTCGGCAGCCGCAGCGCCTCCTCGTAGTCCGTCGCGCGCACGATGCACAGCACGGGTCCGAAGATCTCGTCGGTGTAGATCGACATGTCGGTGGTGACGTGGTCGAACAGCGTCGGCCCGATAAAGTAGCCGTCCACGAGGTTGGCATCGCCGAATTGCAGGTCGTCGCTGGTGCGTTCGCGACCGTCGATCACCGCTTCAGCGCCCGCCTCGACGCCCTGCTGGATGTAGTCCTTCACCCGGGCCAGCGCCGCCTCGGTGACCAGCGGACCGTAGTCGGCCTTGGGATCGAGGCTGTGTCCGACACGCAGGTTATTGATTCGGTCAATCAGTCTGGCGCGCAACCGCTCTGCTGTCTGCTCGCCGACCGGAACGGCGACGGAGATGGCCATGCACCGTTCGCCGGCGCTGCCGTAGCCCGCGCCGACGAGTGCGTCGACCGCCTGGTCGAGGTCGGCGTCGGGCATCACGATCATATGGTTCTTCGCGCCGCCGAAGCATTGCGCACGCTTTCCGTTCGCGGTGGCGTTGGCATAGATGTACTGGGCAGTGTCGGAGCTGCCGACGAAGCCGTAGGCGGTGATGTCCGGGTGCGCAAGGAGCGCGTCGACGGCCTCTTTGTCGCCGTGCACGACCTGGAACACGCCCTTGGGTAGACCCGCGTCCGCGAACAACTCCGCGAGTCGCACGGGAACCGAGGGATCGCGCTCACTGGGCTTGAGGATGAACGCGTTTCCGCATGCCAGCGCGGGGCCGGCTTTCCACAGCGGGATCATCGCGGGGAAGTTGAACGGCGTGATGCCGGCGACCACCCCGAGAGGCTGGCGCAGCGAATACACGTCGATGCCCGGTCCGGCGCCCTCGGTGTACTCCCCCTTGAGCAAGTGCGGTATGCCGATCGAGAACTCGATGACTTCCACGCCGCGCTGGATGTCGCCCCGGGAATCGGCGAGCGTCTTACCGTGCTCCAGGGACAGCAGCTCGGCGAGCTCGTCGGCGTTCTGATTGACCAGCTCGATGAACTTCATCATCACCCGCGCGCGGCGCTGCGGGTTCCAGGCCGCCCATTCCTTTTGCGCCTCCAGCGCCACCGCGACCGCCGCGTCGACATCGGCCGCGCTGCCCATGGGCACTTGCGCCTGCACCTGTCCGGTATTGGGGTCGTAGACGTCGGCCGTGCGTTGGGACTGGCCGGCGGTGCGCTGGCCGTCGATGAAATGGGGGATCTGAGTCGTCATGGGAGGCCCTGTCTTGGTGATCGGAGAATACTAGGACATCCTAGTAATTGGGAGAGCGGTCTGGCAAGTCCGGATGGGGTGGCCGGTCAACTAGCTAACGGATGCAGGACAGGGTTCGCCGTACCGTGAGGACGGTGTGCGCGCCACGGCCGCCCCACCGCGCGTAGTGAACGTCAGGAGAGATGATCGAGATACCAACCGCCGGCGCCGTCGAGAGCAGGATCGCGCTGACGCTACGCGTGGGCGTACCAGCCGTGCTGGTTGCTGTGACCCTGTGGCGGATATTTGGAACCGCGCCGGCCGACCGTTTCTTCGACGATTTCTTCTACTACCTCGAACCGGCGAAGAACTGGGTCGACGGTCATGGTTCCACCTTCTTCCCGGGCGAACCCACGAACGGCTACCACCCCCTGTGGTTTTTGTGGCTGGCGTCGCTTTACTGGATTGCCGGGGACGGCTCGGTTTTCTTCGGCCTCGTCGACCTCAGCATCGCCGCGCTGTTGGTCGGCTTCTTTGCCGTGTTCGAGCGCTTCCTGCAGCGTGTGACGGATCAGCGACTTGCCGCCACCGTGGGGGCGAGCATCGCCGCCATCGCCATCGCGCCCAGAGCGATGTGGGGCCTGGAGATGGCACTTACCGTATTTGCGGCGGCGGTGCTGTTGTGTCATCTGAGCCGAAAGCCGCTTGCCGATCAAACCGTCGCTGACGCGGGCGTGGCGGGACTGCTGGCGGCATTTCTTGTTCTGTCGCGTCTGGACGCCGTAATGCTGGCCCCGGGACTGTTGGCGGCCGTTTTCCCGCGCTGGCGGTGGAGACAACTGGTGGCGGCCGTCCTCGGAGTGGCTCCGCTATTCGGTTACCTGGCCTTCAACATGGCGGTGTACGGCACTATCTGGACGACCGCGATGGCAGCCAAGTCGCTGGCCGTCTACGTGCCGCCGAACTGGCACTTCATCGCCGATGACCGGCCCTTCCGAGGGGCTTTGGAGCTCGGCATGATTGTCGTCGCGATCGTGATCGTTGTTCTGCTGCGCAGCAACGAAAACGTCGATGTGCGCCGAATCGCGCTGGCGCTGACGGCCGCGCCGCTACTGCAGTTCGTCGCGCAGGCATTCATAAGCGGATGGGGACTGTATCCGTGGTATTTCTATTTCGATTTCATGGCTGTGGGACTGGCCGCCGCACTTGTCGTCGCGCGGCTGGCGCAGGTAAAAGGCCGCCCCATCGTCGCTACCGCTGCAGTAATGGCCGTCATCGTGGCGTTCCCGCTGTCGTTCAGCGGAGGGGTGCGACCCAATCGGGATATCGCCCAGGTCGCACGGCGGCTGCAAGCGTTCTCGTCGGATCATCCCGGCGTTTATGCGATGGGTGATGCCGCGGGCACCCCAGCGTGGATGATCGACCAGCCGGTGGTGCACCTGGAGGGTCTGATGATGTCGCAGGCCTTCGTTGACCGAATACGGCAGCGTCAGCCGCTGGAACAGGTGTTTCGCGATTATCACGTCGACTACTACGTCGCCGTGCGGCCATCCGGTGTCGACACCAACGGTTGCCTGGAATTCGTTGAACCGAGTCCGTCCCAATCCTCGGTTCGCGCACCGCATCTGACGATGTCCATCTGCCAGTCACCGGTAGCCGTGATAGGGGTGGATGACCACTACTACGTGCGAATCTATCGAGTTGACCCTCTCTCGGGCCGAATCGTCTGACGAACACCGCGCCCACGCCCAGCGGTGCCAATGATGCTGTGAGGGAGCGGCGTGGGCGCAATCGGGCACGCCGAGCTGTAACCCTGACGACTATGGATATGTGAATCGGCGGCTGAGGCGGCCCGCCGACTCGTCCTCGAGAAGACAGGCCACAACGTGACGGCACGGGGCGAATCCGAGCGCGGCGATCCCGATCGCCCGCGACCGTTGCGGATCGTCGGCAGCGACCGCTATCCCTCCTGGGAGGCCGTGTACCAGGACAACGCCACCTGGGTGTACCGGACGATCTTCGCCCGTGTCGGCAGCCGTGCCGACGCCGAGGACCTCACCGCGGAGGTCTTCCTCGCCGCGCTGCGACCGCTGCGGCTGAGCGCCAGTGTCGGCGAGGTCCGCGCCTACCTGCGGGCGACGGCGCGCACCGTGCTGGCCGCGCACTGGCGGGCGACGCTGGGACGCGAGGTGACGTCGATCGAGGACATCGAGATGCCGCCGGAAACCGAAGACGCGATCAGCACCGCCCCGCAGCGCGTCGCCGAACTACTCGACGCTCTGCCGGACCAGTACCGTCGGATCCTGCAACTGCGGTTCCTGCAGAGCCGTTCGATCAAAGAGTCCGCCGCCGAGCTGGGCGTCAGCGTCGCCAACGCGAAGGTGCTCCAGCACCGGGCGCTTCGGCTGGCGGCACAGGTCAACGAGAAGGACACGACATGAATCCGCGTGGACTGCGCAGGTACATCGATGACCTGCTGCGCGGCCACCGACCACGGCCGTTCCGCCCGGATGACTTCGAGGCGGCACAGATTCGCACCGCGATCGACCTGCAGGCAGCCAAGCCGGGCGCCGATGCGCCACGCCCCGAGTTCCTGGCCGATCTTCACCGCCGACTCGCCGACCAGCAAGACTCCGGGTCGGCTGTCGCGTCGCCGAAGTCGACCACCCGCAGACAGGTGATCGTCGGCACGTCGGCAGCGGCCGCCGCGGCCGTTGCGGCCGTGTCGGTCGACCGGCTCGTCACCGGGAACGTGACCAACAGTGCGGACGGCGACGGTGAGCTGACCCCCAACGCGGGGAACTGGCAGCGGGTCGCTGCCAGCTCCGACGTGCCCGAAGGCGCGATGCACCCGTTCGACCTCGGTTCGGTGATCGGCTTCGTCCGCCGCGTCAACGGCACACCGCAGGCCGTCTCAGGGGTGTGCACGCACCAGGGCTGCCGGTTGTGGTTCGACGCGCCCGACGACCGGCTGCGCTGCCCATGCCATTCGACGTCGTTCGCGCCGACCGGCCAGGTGCTCACCCACCAACTCCCCATCGCTCCGAAACCACTGCCGGCGCTGCAGGTACGCGAGGTCAACGGGGTGATCGAGGTGCGTGCTCCGCTGCCCGACCAGCCGACCTGAGGCGTGTAACCCGCGCGCGTATCTGTTGGTGTGGCTATGAGAATGTGGCGCGCCGTTGCCCCGACGACGGCCGCCGTTATCGTGCTGGCCGGCTGCTCGTCCTCCCCACCTTCCTCCGACACGCGGCCGTCAGTCAATTTCGGGTCGGGCGCCAGCGTCACCCCGGGAATGCCCGGGATGAGCGGCATGCCCTCGACAGGCACCAGCCCGACGGGAACCGCCGCGTCGAGCGGACCGGCTGCGCCCGTCGCGGGCAACGCCGTCGCGATCAACAACTTCAAGTTCGAACCGGCCACACTGACCGTGCCCGTCGGCGGCACGGTGACGTGGACGAACAACGACGAAGAACCCCACACCGTGGTCGCCAAGGACGGCTCGTTTCATTCCCCGAGCCTCGACACCAAGGGCACCTACAGTTTTACGTTCACGAAGGCGGGCAGCTTTGATTACATCTGCTCGATTCACCCGTTCATGACCGGAACGGTGGTGGTGACGGCATGACGAACGAACGTGATCCACACGGGGGCACAGAATCGCGTGCTCCGCACGGGATGAGCCGTCGCCAGCTGATCCGCCACGGCGCCTGGTTCGGATCGGCGGTCGTGCTGACCGTGGTGGGCGGTGAGGTGATCTCCCACGTCGCGGGCTCCACGCCGAGCACCTCGCAGGCGGGCCGACCGACGCTGCGCTTCGCCCAGGTCAGCGACAGCCACATCGGTTTCACCGGGGCTGCCAACCCGAACGTGGCCGGCACCTTCAATGAGGCCATCAACCAGGTGAACAGCCTGGGCTACACGCCGGATTTCGTCATTCACACCGGAGACCTGACGCATCTGGGGAGCCCAACGCAATTCGATCAGGTCAAGCAAATGCTCACCGGGCTGAAGACGCCGCACATCTTCACGGTGCCCGGCGAGCACGACAC
>JAFAWC010000615.1 GCA_019242135.1 Mycobacteriaceae bacterium
GCCGCCTTCCAGCAGGTGCGTCGCGGCGCTGTGCCGCAAGCCGTGCGGCCCGATGTCGGGTGCGCCGTTGACCGCGGCCATCGTGTGATGAACCACCGTGCGTGCCTGGCGTTGGCCGAGCCGGCGACCCCGAGTTCCCAGCAATAACGCTCGGCCGGACGCAGCGGTGGCGAGCGCGGGCCGGCCGTCGCTCAGCCACCTCATCAACGCCACCTGAGCCGGTTCGCCGAACGGCACGCTCCGCTGCTTTTCGCCCTTACCGAGAACGCGAACCAGCCGGCGATCGCTGTCGATGTCGTCGACATCGATACCACACAGTTCGCTGACCCGGATACCGGTCGCATACAGTAACTCGACGATCAGCAGATCCCGCAGCGCCACCGGATCGCCTTCGGCTGCACCGGATTTGGCGGCACTCATTGCGTCGAGAGCCTGATCTTGGCGAAGCACGGCGGGCAGCGTGCGGCGAGCCTTGGGCAACTGCAGGCGTGTTGCCGGATCCGAGGCCAGCAGGCCGCGTCGCGTTGCCCACGCCGTGAAGGTTTTGGCGGCCGAGGTGCGACGAGCAAGTGTCGTGCGGGCCGCGCCGGTGCCGGCCTGGGCGGCCAGCCAGGCGCGCACGACGGGCAAGGTCACATCGGCCAGCGCGGGGGATGTCGTGCTCGCCGTGAGGAAGTCCAGCAACGACCTGACGTCGCTCACATACGCGCGTCGGGTGTGAGCGGAGCGGCCGCGTTCGAGCACCAGGTGGTCGGCGAACTCATCGAGAATGGCGTCGAAAGCCGCAGGGGACGTCATCCCCCCACGGTGGCAGACCCCCCGCCTGAAACCCGCCAAGCGCGGTGCGTGTCGGGCCGGCCCCGACGCTACGTCGATGTTCGCCTCAGTCGCCAGCGACCCGCGTCCGGGACGGCCAGCCCGGCCAGTTCCAAAAGCGTCAGCTGTCCTTGCAGCTGCGCAACCGGGAGCCCGGACTCGATCGCCAGTTCGTCAACGGACCGCACGCCTCGTGCCGGCAGCGCTTCGTACACCCGTGTTCCGATGTCGCTCAGTTCATCGCGTGGCGACGGCGATGGTCGGTGCTCGCCTGCCAACTCACCTGCGTTGCCGACTATCTCGACAATCTCATCGGCCCGGGTAACCAACTCGGCGCCCCCGCGAATCAACGCGTGGCAGCCGGTCGACGCCGAGGATGTGACCGGACCCGGAACCGCGCACACCACCCGCCCGAGCGCGCGTGCCCACGCCGCGGTGTTCGCCGCGCCGCTGCGCAAGCCCGCCTCCACCACCACCGTGGCTCCTGACAGCGCGGCGACGAGTCGGTTGCGTATCAGGAAGCGGTGGCGTGCGGGGCGGATGCCCGGCGGATATTCGGTGAGCACCAGCCCTTCTTCGCTGATCCGGTGAAACAGCGCGGAATGTCCCGACGGGTACGGCACGTCGGCCCCTCCGGCGAGCACTGCCACTGTGCAACCGTCGACCGCCAACGCCGCCCGGTGCGCCACGCCGTCGATTCCGTACGCGCCGCCGGATACCACCGCAACATCGCGCTCACACAGCCCTGTCGAAAGGTCGGCGGCGACTTGTTCTCCGTAAACCGTTGCCGCGCGGGTTCCGATCACCGCGGCCGCCCGCCACGCCACCTTGTCGATCCTGGCGCCACCGAGCGCCCACAACACCAGTGGTGCACGGCCGTAGGGATGGCGACCTAGATCGACACCGTTGAACGCCGTGAACGCCAGAGCTGGCCACTCGCTGTCCTCAGGACTGATCAGTCGGCCGCCCATCCGCTCGATACGGTCCAGATCTTCTGCGGCGCAGTTGTTGTCGCGGCGCGCCTCGGTGCTGCGAGCGAGTTCGGCGCTCACCGCACCGCGAAGCACACGCTCGGCGGCCTCCACCGGACCGACCCGCGCCGCCAGCGCCGCAAGCTCTGCGCAGGGCGGTTCCGCGACCCGCGACAGGTAAGCCCACGCTCGCCGCTCGCGGCTCATCGCTGCGTTCCGGTCTGCCGGAATCCCATGGCGGTGATCACGGCGTCGACACCCGGGCGGTCGTTGCCGGCCAGATCGGCAATCGTCCAAGCGACTCTTGTCATCCGATCCACGCCCCGTATGCTCAGTAACCCCTTGTCCAGTGCTCGCCGGAGCGGGTCCATCGCATCGGGTCGTAACCGGAATCTCTGGCGCAGAAGAGAACCCGGGACTTCGGCGTTGGTCTTGACCCCGTGGCGGCGCCACCGCGCTGCCGCGGCCGCCCGCGCCTGGACCACCCGTGCGCGCACCACATGGGTCGCTTCTCCCACACCGGCGTTCAATGCACCGGTTCGCACGGGATGCATCTGCACGCGCAAGTCGATGCGGTCGAGTAGTGGACCCGAGAGCTTGCGGTCGTAGCGACGTTTGGCCGATCCGGCGCAGATGCAGTCCCGCGGATCGGCGGGCGCGCACGGACACGGATTAGCCGCCAGCACCAACTGGAAGCGGGCCGGGTACACGGCCACGCCGTCGCGTCGCGCGAGCCGGACTTCACCGTCCTCCAACGGAGTGCGCAGGGCCTCCAGCACGTGGACGCCGATCTCGGCGCACTCGTCGAGGAAAAGCACACCGCGGTGAGCACGGCTGACAGCCCCGGGCCGCGCCATCCCGGTACCGCCCCCGATCAGCGCCGCGAGGCTGGAGCTGTGGTGCGGCGCGACCAACGGCGGCCGGGTGATCAACGGCGTCGCGGCCGACAGCAATCCGGCGACAGAGTGGATGGCGGTGACCTCCAGCGATTCCGCCTCCGTCAGCGGCGGCAGTAATCCCGGGAGACGTTGAGCCAACATCGTTTTGCCGATGCCGGGCGGTCCGGTCAGCATCAAATGGTGCGCGCCGGCGGCGGCCACCTCGACCGCGAAACGGGCCTGTGGCTGGCCCACGACGTCGGCCAGATCCGGGCCCTGGTCCGGTTGCTCCGCAGCCGTGCCAGCGCTTCGCTCGAGCTCACCGGTGCCATCGAGCCAGAACTGGACCTGCCGCAGCGAGCGGGTGCCGTAAACGTCAATCCCCTCCACCAGGGCGGCCTCCGCGAGATTTTCCATCGGCACCACCACCGCAGGCCAGCCTTCCCGTTTGGCTGCGATCACCGCGGGCAGCACGCCCCGCACCGGGCGGACGCGCCCGTCGAGTGCCAGCTCACCCAGCAGCACCGTCTTCTCCAACCGCCGGGCACGAACCTTGCGGTCGGCAGACAGCACCGCGGCGGCCAGCGCCAGGTCGTAGACGGAGCCCATCTTCGGCAGCGTCGCCGGCGACAGCGCCAGCGTGAGACGCGACATGGGCCAGCGATTGCCGCAATTCATGATCGCGGCGCGGACGCGGTCGCGCGATTCCTGAAGCGCCGCGTCCGGCAATCCGACCAGGTGCACTCCGGGCAGGCCGGAGGTGATGTCGGCCTCGATCTCGACGATCTCTCCTGCCACCCCCTGCACGGCGACCGAGAATGCCCGACCCAGCGCCATCAGCCGACACCTTCGAGATGCACGATTTCAGGCGCGCAGCCGCGGCCGGCCCGCACGCCGATCACGTCAATGCGGATGGCCGCCCAGCCGGCGCCTTGGCCTGCCAACCACACCGCGGCCAGTCGACGCAGCCGGCGCACCTTGGTGGGTGTGACGGCCTGCACCCACCCCCCGTACCCCTCTGACGTGCGGGTCTTGACTTCAACGAAGACCGCGGTTCGGGCCGCGAGATCGGCCGCGACCACATCCAACTCGCCGTCGCGGCACCGCCAATTGCGAGCCAGCACAACAAGTCCACGGCCGCGGAGGTACTCGACGGCCAGTTGCTCACCTAGTGCGCCTAGCTCGGCGCGTGTCAACGACGTCATGGCCTCAGCGTCCGGCACGGCTCCGACAACATTGGCTCGCGATATCCGGGCTCGAACCTGTTATCCACAGGCTGTGATCGATCCACAGCCCCCGCAGAGGGAATCACCGCCCCGGGGTTGCGCGCCGGTAGTCGGTGACAGGGTTTGTCTACGGCGAGGCGAACGCCTGCAGAAGCGCAGCGACCTGGGCCGCCGACACACTCCGATTACACGATGTCCGGAGGTCGTTCAGCGGCTGCGCGATCGTCCGCAGGTCGTTGTATTGCTGCGGGTGGCTGGCAAACACCGTGAAAAGTCCGCGGGGCACATTCTTCGTTGTCGATCTCATTGCGCTTGCCCTTAAACGGACTGATCAACGCAAATCCGCGCTGCTCGCAGCTGCTAGACGACGCCGCCGAGCACGCGGCGCGGATTGGTGACGAGCATCTGGTCGATCTGCTCGGTTGTGACGCCCCGGGCCTTCAGCGCCGGAATCACGTCCCGGCTGATGTGCAGGTAGTGCCAGTTTCCCAGCGCTTTGGGCGGTCGGCCGCCGCGGAAATAATCGATATAGCAGCTGGCGTCATGGCTCAACACGATCTGGTTGGCCCTGCCCCCCGAACATAACCGGGCGACGGTCGCGACGCGGTCGTCGTAACCGAGTAGAGAGTCGATCCCGAAGCGGTCCATACCGAGGTAAGCACCCGAATCAGCCACCGCGAGAAGGTAATCGAGATCAGTGGTGTCGCCGCTGTGACCAATCACGACGCGTCTCGGATCAACGCCCTCTTCGGCGAAAACCTTGAGCTGGTCGAGGCCCCGACGGGTGCCCGCATGCGTGTGGGTTGAAATGGGCGCGCCGGTACGCATGTGGGCTCGTGCCACGGCTCGAAGGATTTTCTCCACACCGGGCGTCACCCCCGCCTCGTCGGTGGCGCACTTCAAGATCCCTGCCCGCACGCCGGTATCACCGATTCCTTCCTCGATCTCCCGCACGAAGTGATCGACCAGCACCTCGGTCGTCCGAAATTTGAAGTATGGCGGGATGTCGAAAAGGTCGTAAATACCTGTCGCCACAACAATATTGAGCGGTTCGGTCATCGGTACCCGCTGCAGCCTCGGGATCGATCGTCCGAGCCCGATCACGGTGAGATCGACGATCGTATGAATGCCGGCGGCGTACAGCTCGTCCAGACGATGGCCGGCATCGATCAACGCCGCCTGCTCATCCCAGTCGGTTTGGACGTTCTCGACGATGTCTGGATCGACGACGAAGACATGCTCGTGCATCAATGTGGCGCCGAGTTCGTCGGCGTCGACGCCACCGCGCAGTGTCTGTACCCGGGCCACGACCGCAGATTAGCCCCTAGTCTTCGGGCATGGCTCAGCGAGAAGCGCGCGTCGACGACGTCCATGGCATCGCCGCCGGGATGCCGTACACCACGCGCATCGAAGGGCCGAAGGGCAACGCGATCTATCAAGTGGGCGGCAAGTCTTTTGTGTTTTTTCGAAATCCGCGCTCCGACGCCCGTGACCCGATCAGCGGCGAACCCTACCCCGACGTCATCGTGATATGGGTCGCATCAGAAGCCGAGAAGAAAGCGCTCGTCCAAGACCCCGACAGTCCCTTCTTCACCACCTCCCACTTCGACGGCCATCTTTCTGTCCTGGTGCGGGAGTCGGAATTGCACCGCATCAGCCGTGACGAACTCGCCGAACTCGTCCAAGATGCGTGGCTGTCGCGTGCTTCCGAGCGCCGCGGCGCCACGTGGCTGGCTCAGCGCGGCTTGCACCGGTGACAGGCTGCGTCCACAATTTGCCGTGACGTCGAAATTGTGTGCAAACGCTATTAATGAAACACGCCAGACCGGCGCCCGAAATAACCGACCAAGCAAACACAGATAGTCCACATCGAGCGCCGCCGGCCGGACAATGCGCCATCGAAGGCCTTTGTCGGCTATGCCCGGAGGCTGCGGCCACCGATTGACACGCGCGCCACGGACGCCCGTAATGTTCCCATTGAACAGCGGCTTTACGAGTGCCGCGGGACAAGCTGGAGTCGGCTGCCTATATCACATTCCCGC
>JAFAWC010000636.1 GCA_019242135.1 Mycobacteriaceae bacterium
CCTGCCGGCTGGAGTTTCTTGCTCGCCCTTCGGTCGCGCGGCCTGGGATCGGTGTGGACCACCATGCACCTGGCCAGGGAGCGCGAGGTCGCCGAGTTACTGGCAATTCCCGACACGGTCACGCAGGCCGCGCTGTTCCCGGTGGCCTACACCGTGGGCAGTGACTTCCGGCCCGCGTCGCGCCCGCCGGCGGACACCGTCACCTTCTGGAACACCTGGGGAGGTCACTGATGCAGTCCTACACCGTGCGATTCCATGTCGACGCGCCCCCGAGGAAGGTGTGGCGGGTGCTGCATCCCAAGGCGCCCCCGGACTCACCGCGCCCGCGCGTCCTAAAATGGCCGACGGGCAGCATGGAGATCCTCAACGAAGGCGACGATGCCGGCGAGGGCCTGGTCCGCACCTGTGTCTTCGAGGTTCCCAAGTACCTCCTGTCGGGGGGCAAGGGCCGCTCGTGGGAAACGGTGACCGAGGCGAAGATCGACAAACTGTCGCGTTACGTCGCGGTCGGCAAGCCGCTCTGGTCGCGGGCCGAGGGCTATCACGAACTTGAGGAACAGCCCGACGGCACGACGGTGCTCACCTTCCACGAGACCTATCACGCCTACAATCCGCTGCTGCGTTTCCTTCTGGAACGGCCCGTGCACGCAAAAATCTCGCGCGACAACCTCGAGACGTACGAGCACGCGCTCAGCTATGCGGGCCACGTCACCCGGCTGGCCTAGCCGCCGTTCTCATCGTGATCGGCGGAAAGCAGCGTTCATTCGCTGTTTGAACTGGTCATCGAAACGGCGGTAGGCCTGTCGCAACGCCGGGCCGGGCCAACCGCTTCCGATGAGCTCGACCGGCAACATCGGGTCGAGTTGAAGCTGGCGCACGACGGCGATCGACAACCCGAACTGAAAGGTGAACCTTTCTGTTGTGGACGTCTGCGGCTCGGTCGCGCCGAGCTCGTCGTCGATCGCGTCGATGAGGATCCGCGCGTCCTGCGCCCACGCATCAAGACAGAACAGCGATTGCATCGTGTCGGCGGTGATGTCGGTCTCGGCGCCGTGAAAGTGGGTGCACTGTTGGTCGAGCACTGCTCGGAAACCCGGAAGTCGTTGGGGGTTAAGGTTATCCGGCCGGATCCAGACGCCCTCCCTCAGCTCCGCCAGATGCAGGGCGGTAGCTGCTTTCCTAAGCTCGAGGCGATCTGCCGCCGGCCGGCGCTCCAACGAGACCACCGCCAGTTCCCATGTTCCGTTCCAGCCGCGCGCGGCGAGGTCGTCGATCCTGGACGCCTCGTCCACCCGCTCGCGCCGTTGCTGTAGACGCCCGGCCAGCGCATAGCTCCCATCGTCAGAGGTGAGTTCCTCGCTGCAGACCATCCGCCACAGGCAGGTGCGGGCGGCCCCGGCGCTGATGCCGAACAAGGAGGCTATGGCGACGAGCTCAGCCACCGTCAGATGCGGCTCGTCTGCACCGAGAAGGGCCGACGCGAGCACCGAACGCGCGCTGAGCGGCCGCTCGCCGATCAACTCGCGGATTCGGTGCTTGCCAACCACGGGCACGGGCTCCCCCTCGATCACTCGACCACGTCAGCCGCCGGGCCGCGGCCGCTATCACGATATCATTGACACGTGGCGCTAGTAGCGTGATACCGTCACATAATGAACACGCCGACGAAGTCTCTGGTTGCCGACGACGTGGAGATTGTTCGCCGCATCCTCGCTCATATCGACGCGGGCACCACCGACGAAGGCGATGCGTGGCGGGAGCCCGTCGACAACTATCTTGATCCGCTTCGATTCGCGGACGAACTGCGCTTGTTGCGCTCGATGCCGAGCGTGTTCGTTCCCTCGGCTGCGATCCCGGGTCCGGGAGATCATGTCGAGCGCGACGTCTTCGGCGTGCCACTGTTCGCGGTGCGTGCACGCGACGGGCGCGCACGGGTGTTCCGCAACGCATGTCGTCACCGGGGGTTCACTCTCGTTGAGGGAGCCGGTTGCTCCCGTGCACTGGTGTGCCGCTATCACGGCTGGACATACCGGTTGGACGGCTCGCTCGCCCACGTTCCTCACGCCGAGGCGTTTCCCGGACTGGACCTATCGACGCGTGGTCTGGTCGAAGTCGCAAGCCGCGAGGTCGACGGCCTCATTGCCATCGGCGCTCTGGATTCCCACGAGCTTGACGGTGTCGCGGCGCTGAGCGATGGAACCCCGTGGCGCGACAAGCTTCTGCCGGCCCAGCGGCTCGTCTACGTGGCATCCACTCCGTGGGCGATGAACTGGAAGGTTCTCGTCGAGCAGTTCCTGGAGGGCTACCACATCCGCTGCACGCACGCGGACACGTTCTTCCCGCTGCAATACGACGACCTCAACGTGATAGAGACGTTCGGACCGAACACGCGAATCACGTTCCCGTACCGCAACATCGAGAGGCTGCGCGACCGTCCGGAGACGACGTGGACGACCGACGCGCGGGTGACGTACGTGTATCACCTGTTTCCGAACGTCATGTTGGCGACCTTTCCCGACCTTGTGCTCGTCGTCGTGATCAACCCTGTCGACGTCGACCACTCCACGACCACCATCTACTCCATGGTCACGCCCGAGACCGGAGCCGCCTGGCCGGCGACATCAGCCGTGGCGCAGCGCGCAGCGCTGAGCCACGGACCACAACTTGAGGCTTCGAGTGCCCGCACCCTGCTGGCCCGGGGCGCGGTCGAGGACAACGAGATGTCGGCGGGCGTGCAGCGCGGCCTGCGCGCGGGTGCGAATGCGTTCGTCGAGTTCGGCAGGCACGAAAGCGCGATCGGCCACTTCCACGCCACGCTCGATGAGCGGCTGCAAGCCTCACACCGACGTGCGCCGCTCGCCGCTGACACCTAATTCTCGGCAGGCTGCTGCTGGGCCAGCCAGGCGGAGATGGCGGTCACCGCGTCACGGAAGAAGATTTCATAGGGGCGGTCGGCGACGTAGCCGATGTGTGGAGTGGCGATGACGTTGTCCAGCACGCGAAACGGATGTCCGCTGGGCAGCGGCTCCTCGGTGAATACGTCGAGTGCCGCACCCGCGATCACGCCTGACCGTAGCGCATCAACCAATGCCGACTCATCGACGATGGGTCCGCGAGAAGTGTTGATGAGCAACGCCGTGGGCTTCATTCTCGCTAACTCGCCGGCACCCACCAGGTTTTCGGAGCGCTCGCTGAGCTTCAGGTGAATGGTGAGTACATCCGACCTGTCGAACAGCTCCGATTTGGCGACGTAAGTGACTCCCGCGTCGTCGGCGGTTTCCGGAGTGAGGTTCTGACTCCAGGCAATGACGTCCATCCCGAACGCATTACCGATCGCCGCGACCCGCTTACCGATACGGCCCAGACCCAATACGCCGAGTACCCGCCCGGCCAGCTCGCGGCCGACGGCTGTCTGCCATCCCCCGCTCCGCACGGCGTTGCTCTCGGCGACGAGACTGCGCGACGCCGCGAGGATGAGCGCCCAGGTCAACTCGACTGTCGAGGCGATGGTTCCGCCGGTCGTTGAGACATGGATGCCGCGGTCGGCCGCCGCCGCCATCTCGATTGCCGCGTTGAACGGGCCGGTGGAGGCGATCATCTTCAACCTCGGGAGGCGTTCGATGATAGAGCGGGGCAGCGGCGTACGTTCCCGCATCACGAAAACGACGTCGAACCCGCAGAGCCGGCTCACGAGCTCGTCGGGATCGCTGATGTGATCGCGGAAAACCGTGATGTCGGCGCGTTCGGCCACTGAAGCCCAGTCCGCCATCTGGAGAGCGACACCCTGGTAGTCGTCGAGGATCGCGACTTTCGGTCGCCCGCTCATCGCCGCATGACCTCCCTTATCGAGGCAGTGACACCGCGCCGATTATGAACTCAGGCCTTCGACGAACTCCTCGGCGGTCATGGGCTGAGAGAACATCCGATAGTCGTACTTCAGTGCGTTCTCGTGCTCCTCGACCGATGTGGCCGCGACGCAGTCGCTCAACGTGATCACCCGGTAGCCGTTCTCATAACCGCTGCGCATCGTGGACTCGACACAGCAGTTAGTGAGGAACCCGCCGAGGGCGATCGTGGTAATACCCTTGCTGCGCAAGATGAAATCAAGGTTGGTGCTGGCGAATGTGTCCAGTCCGCGCTTGCCCTCCACGACGATGTCACCCGCGGCGGGCGCAAGTTGCTCGGTGATCTGCGCGCCCCACGACCCCTTGACGAACGCCTTGCCGTCGACGACACCCTTCAAAATCCCGTACGGGTGGTTGGTGATCTCGCCGTAGCCTTCGGCGAACGTGATCGGCGCGTGCATGATGATCGCACCTGCCCCCCGTGCCGCCTCGACGACCTCGCGCGTGTGGGCGAGCATGTCGGTCTTTTCCATCACCTCGGACACCGCCGCGTGCAACACGCCGCCCTCGGTGGTGAAGTCGTTCTGGTATTCGATCAGGACCACAGCTGTGGTCTTCGGGTCGATGGTCATGGCTACCATCGGTTACCCCGATCGCGGGCGCGTGTACCGTCGCGCGATGGCCCGTTGCCGCCGCCGCAGGCGCAGTACCAGAAACCGACGGTGTGTCTCGAAACACAGCGACAGCGGGTCGCGCCAGCCCGGCGCCCTTGGTGCGTTGTCCGTCGTCTGCATCGGCATGGTGATTCCACTCTGACACATTCGCTTCGCCGGGTCGCGCCAACACACGGCGATCCTGCGCGCTTCCGCCGCAACATGAACCGTGGGTAAACATTGGTTTATATTGCGGCCAAAGCAAATTGGCGCTGCGGGCTCGACCCCGTCGGGCCTCATCCGCCCGGCGCGGTGGTGGGGTTCGTCGTTGGAACGGTCACCGTGACCGTGCTGGTGCTCGGCGTGGTGGTGGTCGCGCTTGTGGTGGATTCTGTCGTAGACACCGTCGTGGTGGTGGTGCCGGTGGTCACCGTGGTGCCCGTCGTTGTTGCGGGCGCGACAGCGGTTGCCGTGGTTGTCGTCGTGGTGGTGACGCTCGTCGATCCGATGACCCCGCAGGCCACGCGCTTGCCCGAATCACCCGTGGCAAGCGTCTCCTGATCCGGTCCCGGCGCACCGTTGGACTGGGTGTAGCGCGTCGGAATATTGCCAAAGTTGTCCGGTCCCTCATGGATGATCAGCGCGGTCTTCTC
>JAFAWC010000183.1 GCA_019242135.1 Mycobacteriaceae bacterium
TGGCCAGCTATGCCGCGTTCATTCGACTTGTCGGCGGACTATCCCGCCGCCGTCGAACAGGTGCACGCGGCGCTGTCGGACGAAAAGTATTGGCTGGCGCGGCTGGCTCAGTCGGGCGCCGACCGCGCGACTCTTGACTCGATCGCGGTGGCCACCAACGGCACCGTGCGGGTGGCCACGACTCAGGCACTGCGCCGGGACCGGCTGCCCGCGGTGGTGACCCAGTTCCACCCCCGCGACCTGGAGATCGTGCGCACCGAAATATGGGGGCCGGTCAGCGACGGCGTCGCGCGCGCCGACGTCACCGGCGCGGTGCCGGGCGCGCCGGTATCGCTCACAGGCACCGGGCTGCTGGCGGCCGCAACCGCCGGATCGCGGCTGACGTTCACCGGTACCGTCGAAGTTCACATCCCGCTGGTGGGCGGAAAGCTGGAGACCTTCATCGGCGGCAAACTCGCCGAACTCGTTGCGGCAGAGCAACGTTTCACCGCGGCGTGGATCACTGCGCACGATTGACAAAGAGCATCTAACCGCCGGAACCGCCCTGCAGATACGCGACGATGCCGTTGACCACCGCGGCCGAATACCGCGATCTGCCCGCCGCGCTTTCCATGACGGACGCCTCCGCGGCGTTCCTCATGTTGCCGAGTTCGATGAGGATCGACGGATACTGGGCGAGGTTCAGCCCTGCCAAATCGGCACGCCCGTACAACCCGTCGGTTCCGCGGTAGGTCGACGGCTGTAAGCCGGCGCGGACCAGTTGGTCGCGCATGACTTGAGCGAATCGCACCGCCGGCCCTGACTGCGCGGCGTTCAGTGGCGGGCTGGAGTAGTTGACGTGGAAGCCACTGCCGTCCGGCGGGCCGCCGTCGGCGTGTATGGACACGATGGCGTCGGGGTGCAATGCGTTCGCCATTGCGGCGCGCTGGTCCACGCACGGTCCGAGCGCGTTGTCGTTGCCGCGCGACATCGCGGTGCGCACCCCGTACTGCGTCAGCGCGGCCCGGATGCCCAGGACCACCTCCCAGTTGAAGGTGTGCTCGGGATACCCGTCGGGTGTCGTGGTTCCCGACGTCTGGCACTCCTTGGTGCCGCCCCGCCCGTTGGTCACCTGCCGCGAGATGGAGGCGTCGTTGGCACCGTTGTGCCCAGGGTCGAGGAAGACAGTCATTCCGGTGATCGCCGAGGCCGCAGCGGTTGGGGCGGCCATCACAGGAAGGCTGGGCAGGCTGAGCACAACCGGCGTCGCGGCGGCTTATTTGAGCATGTCGCGCCGGGAAATGCAGGGCACGCAACCGGACCGAGTGGATTGCACGCACGTCACGGTAAAGCGCATGAGCCGCGCCACGACGAGGACCCACCGCGTCTCTCACCAGCTGTGATCACGCCGTTACGGGACGTCGTCCGACCTGTTACTCTGACCGACAATGAGAATCGTTTTCATTGAGGAGCAGCCATGAAGAACCGACGTGTGGTACGGGTGGTCGCTCTGCTGTTGCGACCGTCGCCGTCGGCTCCGCCTGCGCCACCACCGCACCAAAAGCCTCGACGAACAGCATTAGTCCCACCGCTAACGGCTGGCAATCCTCATTATTCGCCGGACTCGGTTGCCAAGGTGGTCGACGCCATCACCGCCGCCTACCAGCAGGCCGACCCTGCCGATGCGGGGTATTTCGACCAGCAGCAAAAACAGTTCCTTGACCAAGGTCTCGCCAAGTACCACGGCCAGATCAGTGACATCAAAGCGAAATACCCGGGCACACCAGTGGGGGCGCGAGCGAGTCGATCTGCTCGCCGCTTTCAGATGCGTTGGGGCTCAATTTGATTACGCCCCCGGACTTCCTCAAGGCGATCAGCGAAGGCACCGACCAGTCACCCGCCGACAAGACCACCGTAGATCAGCAGATCGCCTCCAAGGCGATCAAGGTTTACGTGTACAACGGCCAGAACAGCACGCCGGATGTGCAGTCTCAGGTCAACGCCGCTCGCGCGCAGAACATCCCGGTCACCACGATCACCGAGACACTGGCGCCTGCCGACGCCACATTTCAGGATTGGCAATCGACCCAGTTGTCCGCGCTGGCCGGCGCCCTGCACACCGCAACGGGAAAGTAGGTGACGTGACGGTTCCGGCAGCCGAGCCCACCGCGTCCACCGCCGGAGACGTGGCGATTCGGATCCGCGATGCCTCAGCGGTCGTCGGAGGCCGAACGGTGTGGTCGCGGGTCTGCGTCAACGTGCCCGCCGGGGAATTCGTCGCGGTGCTCGGCCCCAACGGATCCGGGAAAACAACTCTGCTCAACGTGCTGCTCGGGCTGACACCCGCGCGTGGCACCGTGGAGGTCCTCGGCGCCGCACCGGGCAGACGGAACAGCCAAATCGGCTACGTGCCGCAACGCCGCGCCTTCGGCGCCGGCCTGCGCATTCGCGGTGTCGACGTGGTGGCCCTGGGCTTCGACGGCGCCCGCTGGGGAACACCGATTCCCGGTCTTGGCCGGCTGCTGGCGCCGCAGCGGTTCGCTGACCGACGTGACCGGCTGCGTGAAGTCATCGCGCTGGTCGGTGCCACCGACTACGTCCAGCGCCCGGTCGGCCAATGCTCGGGCGGCGAGCAGCAGCGGCTACTGATCGCACAGGCGCTGATCCGCCGGCAGAAGCTGCTGCTGCTCGACGAGCCGCTTGACAGCCTCGACGTGCCCAGCCAGGCGGGGGTGAGCGCGCTGATGCGCGACATCTGCCGACGCGAACGGGTGACGGTGGTGATGGTCGCCCACAACGTCAACCCGATCCTTCCCTACCTTGACCGGGTCATCTACCTGGCCCGCGGAGTGGCGGTGAGCGGCACCCCGCAGGAGGTGATCACCCCTGAAAAGCTCAGCGGCCTCTACGGCATACCGATCGACGTGCTCCGAGACCGGGCGGGGCGGATGGTGGTGGTCGGCCAGCCGGACGTGCCGGCCGATCATCCGGCGGACGAGCCGCGGTGACTCCTTAGCCCAGTTGGGACCTCGTTGCCGACGTCCAGCAGATGCTGAGTTATCCGTTTATGGTCGACGCGGGGGGGATGGATCCGCGCCTCGGTTGTTGGGGGCCAGGATCACCGCGGGGATGGCGCTGGGCGCCGGTCGCAGCCGACGCACCGACGACGTCGCGATCGGGTCGTTCTTTTCCTGGGTGCTGGGTCTTGGGGCGCTGTTTTTGACCCTGTACACCACGCACGGCAGCGGCCGGAACGGCACCGCGAACGTGACCGTTCTGTTCGGCAGCATTTTCGGGATCAGCGGGGCGCGCCGCGACGATCTCGGTTTTGGTGGCAATCGCATGCTCAGCGGTTCTGCTCGGCATCGCCCGGCCCCTGCTGTTCGCGACGATCGATCCTGCCGTCGCGGCCGCGGCGGGCGTACCGACCCGGCTGCTGGGAGCGGTGTTGCTCGCGGTGGCGGGTGCCACCGTGGCGGAGGCCAGCCAAATCGTCGGTGCACTGCTGGTGCTCGGACTGATGGCCGCCCCGGCGGGGGCGGTGGCCCACCTGACGAGCCGCCCGTGGCGCGGTTTCTGGCTGTCGGCCGGGCTTGCGGTCACCGCGATCTGGGTCGGTGTGGTCTCGCCTACCTCGTTCCCGCCGCCCCGGCCAGTTTCACGATCATGACGTGCGCGGCAGCGACCTATGCGGCTGCGGCGCTGCTGGGCTCGCGCACCCGCTCCGCGCGTCGACGTCGTGTCACCGCATGACCGGCTGCAGGTGATCGGCGGATAGGCTTTCGCGCATGCGCATCGCGCTGGCACAGATCCGTTCGGGCACCGATCCCACCGGCAACCTGAAACTGGTCGCCGACGACGTCGCCCGCGCCGCCGCCGCAGGCGCGGTGATGGCGGTGTTCCCGGAGGCGACGATGTGCCGGTTCGGGGTGCCGCTGGCGCCGGTGGCCGAGCCTCTGGACGGGCCGTGGGCGTCGGCGGTGCGCTCGATCGCCGCCCGCGCAGGCATCGTCGTCGTGGCGGGAATGTTCGTGCCCAGCCCGGACGGGCGCGTGACGAACACGCTGATCGCTTCCGGCCCGGGCGTCGACGCGCACTACGACAAGATCCATCTGTATGACGCGTTCGGGTTCACCGAGTCACGCACGGTCGCGCCCGGGCACGAGCCCGTCGTGATCGATGTTGACGGTGTCGGCGTTGGGCTGACCACCTGCTACGACGTCCGTTTCCCGGAGTTGTACACCGCGCTTGCGGACCGGGGCGCCAAAGTAATCACGGTGTGCGCGTCCTGGGGCTCGGGCCCGGGCAAGCTCGACCAGTGGACGTTGCTGGTGCGGGCGCGCGCGCTGGACTGCACCAGCTTCGTCCTGGCCGCGGGCCAGGCGCATCCGGGCCCGGAGCTCGCTGCCAGGGGCGTGCCTTTGGGGGTCGGCGGCAGCCTCGTCGCCTCGCCGCTGGGCGAGGTAATCACGAGCGCGGACGCGGAACCACGCCTGGTCATCTCCGACATCGACCTCGCCACGGTCGACGACGCCCGCAACACGCTCGCTGTGCTTCGCAATCGCTCACCCTTTGCTCACTCAGATAAGGCAGAATCACGCAGGTGACGAATCCCCCTGGCCCGCAAGGTGGCGACCCGACGCCCTGGGGCCGCCCAGGTAACCAGGGTCCACCGGTTCCCCCGAGTCGGCCCGGACCGCCGAACGAGGACCCCACCCGGATCGTCCCGCGGCCCGGCAGTCCGATGGATCAACCCACGCAGAACATCCCCAGGCCCGGATCTGCGCCGGGACCGACCGAGCAGGTACCGACCGTCGGCGCTCGACAGCAACCCCCGCCTCCGGGCTCACCCCCGGGTCCCCCGGCTCCCCCGGGCCCCCAGGTGCCCCCGAGCCAGGGCCCCCCGAGTCCGCCGGGGCCGCCACCGACCACGCCCGCCACTGAGACGCCCGAACCCAAACGCCATCGCCTGCGCGATCCGCTGTCGATCGTGCTCATCCTCGTCATCGTCCTGGCGCTGATCGCGGCCGGCCTGATCGGCGCCGAGCTCTATACGCGGCATTCCGCCAACGACAAGATCAAGGCGGCAACAGCGTGTGAGACCCAGGACTCCGCGGACACGGTGTCGGTGTCGTTCAGCAACTCACCGCCGGTGCTGTGGCAGTACCTGACCAATCGATTCTCCAAAATCACCGTCACCACACACGGCACTCACATCCGTAACGCTCAGGGCATGACGGCCGACGTCGTGGTCCAGGACATCAATCTGCATGGTGACGCGACCAAGAAAGGGACGATCGGGGCAATCAACGCCTCGATGAGGTGGACGACGGACGGGATTCTGCAGACCGTCAAGCAGTCGATCAACGACTATATCCCGGACTCCCTCAAATCATTTACGCAGTTTCTTAGCCTCGACAGCCTCGTGACCGGTGTGACGACCGACCCGGCCGCGGGCACGGTGACGGTACAGGGGCAGTTCGGCATTAGCGTCACCGTGCAGCCAAAAGTTGAAAACGGAGGCCTCCGGCTGGTGATCCCGCAGGACGGCATCAAAATACCGATCGGCTCGATTCCACGCGAGTCGGTGCAATCGACTCTTGACGCGAAGACCAAGTCGATTACTGACAATAGCCTCAACATCAAAGTCGTCGATCCGGTCGAGATAGCAAATGACGCCGTGACTTTGCACTTCGCGGCGAATAACTCCTCGATTCCCCTGCAAAGCACCGACAACTGCTTCGCGAACCTATAGGCCCTCGAGCACTCCTCGGGTATTCGACAAGCCCAGCCGGGTCGCGCCGGCAGCAAGCATCGCGAGCGCGTCTCGAGCGGTGCGAATCCCGCCGCTGGCCTTGATGCCTAGCCGGCCACCGACGGCGCCCGCGATGAGCTCGACGGCGCGGATCGACGCGCCGCCGCTTGGATGAAAACCCGTGGAGGTCTTGACGAAAGCGGCTCCCGCGTCTTCGACGACACGACACACGTCGACCAGTGTCTGCGGCCCCCCCAGCTCCAGCAGCGCCGCCGACTCGACGATCACCTTCAACGTCGCGCCCAAAATGGCTTGGCGCACACTGGCGATGTCGTCTCTGACGGCACCGAGGTCACCCGCGAGCGCCGACCCGACGTCGATGACCATGTCGATCTCGGCCGCGCCCGCATCGACCGCTAGCGCGGCCTCTCGCGCCTTGACCTCGGTCATGTGCTTGCCCGACGGGAAACCGGCCACCGCGGCGATCACAGGCCCGCCTGACGCTCGCGCCGAGACCGCGACCGGCACCATCGACGGCGACACGCACGCCGCATACGTGCCGAATTCGACAGCCTCGGCGACGAGGGCGGAAACGTCGGCGGCGGTGGCCTCAGCCTTGAGGAGAGTGTGATCGACGGTCTTCGCGACCTCGGCTCGAGATGGCACTAGGCGGGATTGTCGGGGCCGCCCGGGTTGCAGCCGGCCGCAATCATCTTCGTCTCGTCGACGGCCGGGCGCCACGGCTCGAGATTCCAGCTCGTTTTGCCGGGCAGGACCAATTCCGCCAGTTGCCAATGGCATACGAATTGCTCGCGCATGCCTGGCAGGTCGGCGTCGGGCGCGTCGACCAGGACTTCCGACCACGCTTCATCGGGACTAACCGAGTCGGTGCTGGCTTTCCGTCCGGCGGGCGTGGGATACACGCGCAGGCTGGACAGTCCGGCCGCACGGACCCATTCGGTGTGGTCGATATACGGCGGGGCGGGCGGGGGTTCTGCGGGCGCAGGTGCGGCCGTGCCGATCGCGGCGGACAACGCGGCGATACCCACCGTGGTGAGAATGGCCAACCGAATGCCGCTAGCGCGACTTACCTTGGATCTCAAGGAGTTTCGGTCGGACATCGATGAGGTAGACGCCGGCGGCGCACGCCGCGACGGCAATGCCGAAGACATACAGCGGCCATGACAGCAACGCCGCAGCACCCAGAATCACGAGCCAAACCGGCTTGGTCAGCTTGCCGGTAGCGGTGTAGGCGTCACTGCGCTGCATCGCAGCGTGCACGAATGAGTAGGCCGTCACCGCGAAGGCGGCGACCCACAAAACGAGTAAGACGGTGCCCACTAGGCCCTGAACCATCACGACTCCAGCCTAAGCGGGCACCGTCCCGTCCGTCGAATGGGTTACTTCTGAGTGACCTTCTTCGCACCCTTCTTAGCCGGAGCAGCCTTCTTAGCCGCGGCCTTCTTCGCGGCCGTCTTCTTGGCGGGCTGCTTGGCCGGAGCTGCCTTCTTGGCGCCCTTCTTCGCGGGCTCGCGACCGATCAGCTTGGCGGCACGCTCACCCACGGCGCGAGTCTGGCTCGCGACACTGCCCAGCGCCTCCTGGGTCAGCTCGACGGTGTCGCTGAACCGCTTCTCGGCCTGCGCCCGGCGCTCCTCGAACCCCGGCTGGCTGCGCAGCCGCTCCAGTGCGGCCTCGCCACGCTCGATCAGCTCGTTGTAGAGCTCGGTGGCCTGCTCGCGGTAGCTTTCGGCGGCCCTGCGCAGCTCGTCGCCGCTCAGCCGGCCACGCAGCTCCTCGGACCGCTGCGGCAGCTCCTCACGCAGCTTGGCGATCCGGCCACGGGTCTCCTCGACACGGTCGGACGCGTCGGTGCGAGCATCACCCGCGCGCTCACGCAACGCGGTGACGATCTCGTTTACGCGCTCCAGCGCCAGGTCGGCGGCGCCCACTGCGGCAAACAACGGAGCCTTCAGGTCTTCAGCGGTGGGGGTGTTTCTCTCAGCCATTTCTAGATTCCTCTCGATCGATGACGAATGTGGCTACTCGATTTCGGTGATTCGTGACAATCAGGCAGGCGACGACTCCTCACGGGCAGCTTCGTTCTGTTGACAAAACGAGGAGTAGATGTCGAGCAGAACCTGCTTCTGCCGCTCGGTGATCGCCGTGTCGTTGACGACGGCGTGACGCACCGCGCTGGGCTCACCGGGCTCGAGAATCCCCGCCCGAATGTAGAGCACCTCCGCGGAGACCCACAACGCCTTGGCGATCTGGTTGAGCACTTCGGCAGAGGGCTTGCGCAATCCGCGCTCGATTTGGCTGAGGTACGGATTGCTGACACCGGCCTTCTCGGCCAATTGCCGCACCGACACCTGGGCCGCCTCACGCTGCGTCCTGATGAAGCTGCCGATATCCTGGGCGGCGTTCGTCACCACGGTGCCTATATCGGTCGAGGCAATCGGTGCTGCCTCTTTCGTGGGCATCGTTCACCACCTCACGGACGGGTGCCAGTACGAACAGTCGCCACCCTACGATGCAGTGCTAGCTTTTGCAAGCAGTTAATTAACGTTCTCTTAGAAAAGTAGTGTGCCGACGGTGTAGATGATCAAACCTGCCAGCGCGCCGACGACGGTGCCGTTGATCCGGATGAACTGCAGATCGCGCCCGACGTGTAGCTCAATGCGACGGCTGGCCTCCTCGGCGTCCCATCGCTCGATGGTTTCGGTGATGATCGCGGTGATCTCCACGCCGTACTCGGCGACCAGGTGCTTGGCCCCGCGGATGATCCATTCGTCCACCTTGTCGCGCAAGTCGGCGTCGTCGCGCAGCGATTCCCCGATGTGGACGACGGAGTCGGCGATGCGGGTGCGCAGGGCACTGGAGGGGTCGTCAACGGATTCCAGGACGTTGCGTTTGAGCGCGGTCCATGCGGTTTCGGCAGCGCGGGTGACCTCGTTGCGAGACATGATCTGTTCCTTGACGGCTTCGGCCCGCGCGATGGTCGCCTCGTCGTGCTGCAGGTCGTCGGCGAATTCGAACAGGAAACGGGTGGCTGATCTGCGCAGTTCGTGGCCCGGATTGCGCCGGACCTTGTCGGTGAAGTCCATCAGCTCGCGGTGAATGCGATCTCCCACCAGATGGTCGACCCACCGGGGCGACCAGCTGGGCGAGTCGCGCTCGACCACCCGTTGGATGACCTCGCCGGCATTCAGTGACCACTGGAACGCGCGGTCGGCCAGCAGCTGGATCAGCGCTTCCTGCCGGTTCTCGGCCAGCAGGGTGTCGAGCACCCTGCCCACCGGCGGCCCCCACTTCGGCTCGGCGAGCCGCTTGATGATCATCCGGTCGAAGACGTGCTGCACGTCCTCGTCGCGCAGCATCTCGACTCCCACGCGCAACACGGTGGAGGCCTCGGTGGCCACCCGCGTGGCGTGGCCGTGGTCGGAGAGCCATTTGCCGAACCGGCTGGCGATTTGCGCGTCGCGCAGCCTTGCCTCGACGTTGGCCGGTGACATGAAATTCTCCCGCACGAAGGTCCCCAGGCCCTCACCGAGCTGGTCCTTCTTGCGCTTGATAATCGCCGTGTGCGGGATCGGGATGCCGAGTGGGTGTGTGAACAACGCCGTCACGGCAAACCAGTCGGCGAGGGCACCGACCATGCCGGCCTCGGCGGCCGCACCGACATAGCCGACCCATGCTCCTGCGCCGTGGGCGCCCGCCCACCGGCATGCGAGGAACACGGCAGTGGCGCCGACCAGGAATCCCAGTGCCAGCAGCTTCATCCGGCGCAGCTGCCTGCGACGCTCCGCATCGGCGTTGGTGTCGACAGCGAACATGCCGCTCACGTCGGGTGCCGGCGGCGGCGACGGGCGAGACTGCCGGGGCCGGTCATCTGTCAGGCGATGTGCCACACCACCATCATCCAGCCAAATGCAACGCCGTGACGTGATCCGCCACGAGGCGGCGTTGACCCGTAATATCAATAGGGGCTAAGGAACGGACACCCGCGATAGTGGCAGAGCGAATCCCGGCGGCAACCGCGAAGGTTGACGGTCGCAAGCGGCGGTGGCACAAGCACAAGGTGGAGCGCCGCAACGAACTGGTAGACGGCACGCTGGAGGCCATCCGTCGCCGGGGCCGCTACGTCAGCATGGACGAAATCGCCGCGGACATCGGGGTGTCAAAGACTGTTCTATACCGGTACTTCGTCGACAAGAACGACCTCACCACCGCGGTGATGATGCGGTTCGCCCAGACCACGTTGATCCCCAATATGGCCAAGGCGCTGTCGTCGAATCTGGACGGCTACGACTTGACCCGCGAAATAATCCGGGTGTACGTGGACACGGTCGCGGCCGAGCCGGAGCCCTATCGCTTCGTGATGGCCAACAGCTCGGCCAGCAAGAACAAAGTCGTCGCCGACTCCGAGCGCATCATCGCCCGGATGCTGGCGGTCATGCTGCGAAGCAGAATGCAAGCCGTCGGGATGGACACCGGCGGCGCCGAGCCGTGGGCGTACATGATCGTCGGCGGCGTGCAGTTGGCCACCCACTCATGGATGTCGGATCCGCGGATGAGCTCCGACGAGCTGATCGACTATCTGACGATGCTGTCGTGGAACGCGTTGTGCGGCATCGTCGAAGTGGGCGGATCGCTGAGCACCTTCCGGTCGCAGCCCCATCCCTCACCCGTTCTGCCGCCCCGCACGCCACGGGACGCTCAGTAGGAGTAAAACCCCCGACCAGACTTCTTGCCGAGCATGCCGGCCTCGACCATCCGCACCAGCAGCGGTGGCGGGCCGTAGTGCGGCTCCTTGAACTCCTCAAACATCTTGTCCGCGATCAGCTTCAGCGTGTCGAGGCCGACCAGGTCGGAGAGCCGCAATGGACCCATCGGATGCGACAGGCCCGCGACCACCGCCTTGTCCACGTCTTCGACGGTCGCAAACCCCGCCTCCACCATCCGGATCGCCGACAGCAGGTAGGGAACCAGCAACGCGTTCACGACGAAACCCGACCGGTCCGAACAGCGCACCACCTGCTTACCCAGCACCGAGCCGGCGAACTGCTCAGTGCGCGCCAGGGCCGCATCAGAGGTCACCAGAGTCCTGACGAGTTCGACCAACGGCAGCACCGGGACCGGGTTGAAGAAGTGCAGACCCAGAACCCGACTTGGATTGTCAGTTGCTGCAGCCAGTTTCATGATTGGAATGCTCGACGTGTTCGATGCCAACAC